>JBFIIJ010000144.1:0-6219 GCA_041601315.1 Gammaproteobacteria bacterium | reverse complement strand
TCTGGAAAGTTACATTCCCAGTTTGGCACTTAGATGCCGGTTAAGGGAGGAGGAGTCCATCCCATTGCTTCTGGCCGGAAGCAGATGAGTTTAAGCAGACGGGTTTATTTTGATATGCCAAGGTTCGTAACGTACGCCTAATCTATTATCTTCAGGGTATCGAAGTTTTAAATAGCCTAGCTCCGCTAATCTTTTATAGACATCTGTTTCAGTAAACGTGCCAGTGAAATTTAATTTGCCGTAGCCTTTCTGGCCTACATCAAAATCACCGTTGCCGTGAAAAGAGTATCCCGGAGGTGCGAGTGAACGGGAAGCGAGAGAGAGATTGCCTTCGCTTTCGTATACTTTGTTCAGAAACAGTAAGAATTGTTTCATCACACCGCGGATTCCGGAAGTCAGGATAACCTGATCACCGAGTTCTTTCTTTATCTCTTCAAATAATTCTATCGATCTTTCTTTATAAAGAAAATTTCCGCTATACGGGATTTTCACGACATCTTTCTTTTTAACCTGTTCGGTAATTTCCTTTATTGGTTTTTGACCCATGAAACCGTATCGTTGGCCGTCTTCATAAAAAACGTTTTCTAAAAACTTGAGTTCATTTTTGCTAAATGCGCCAACTTTAGGATAGTTGCCAGCCAGTGACAGTCCATCGGTAAAGTTTAATATATTGAAATTGCCGTGCCCGACCAGTTTCTGCAGACGTCTGAGTCGCATGACTGTCGATTCGAATATTTGATATAGATTATGGTCAAGTTGAACATCGTCATCGTGAGGTTTATTAAAATTATGGATCTTTTGAAGATAGTCCTTGAGACCTTCATCAGAACTATAGGCAGAACCAGCGAAATAGCCTCTGGTCGTCGTCGCCAGAATTTCAGGAGCGATGCCTAATCCGAGACATCCTGCGCCCAGCGTTTTTAATAAATGTCTTCTTTTCATACTTTCATAACCATTAGGACATATATAATACGAATGATATCGTAAGCATATCAGTTTTTTCAACCAGACTAAATGAAGAAAATTGGATAAATCATTGGTTCTTTTTACTGGGCGTTTTTACTGCCGCAGCGCCATATAATTAAGAAGAATCACGACCAATACCTGTTCGATACTGTCTGCTAAACGTGTTAATCCTTTATTATTGTTAATATATGTATTTGCCACCAATTTATTTAATACAAGCTTATTCAAATAGGGCCATTTTTATCAAATGAGCTACTTCACTTTTATTAATCTTCATTTAATGCGCACTTTAGTATCTGTAGTGGCTTTAATATGCATTATCAGTGCCTGCCAGCGGTCGTCAGACAAGCTGATTTCAATCTCCGGCCTGACTATGGGGACGACCTACTCCATAAAGCTGATTGCTGAAGAAAGTGACATTGATATAAACAAGGTACGATCTGACATAGAGGCGATTCTTGCTGATGTTAACCAAAAGATGTCGACTTATATTCCTGACTCTGAACTGTCATTATTAAATCAGGCAAATGGCAATGACTGGCACACTGTTTCCGATGATCTCTATGCAGTTATACAACATGCAAATGGTGTCAGCATTGCGACAAATGGCGCGTTTGATGTCACTGTCGGCCCTTTGGTAAATCTCTGGGGCTTTGGTCCTGATCCATTTACACACGAAATTCCGGATGAATCATTACTGGAAGAAGCAAGAAACGACACCGGTTATGAGAAAATAAGCATTGATTTATTATCAAACAAAATATCGAAGTCTGATCAAAAAATTTATATCGACTTATCCGGCATTGCCAAGGGTTTTGCAGTAGACAAGATTGCGTTCTATCTCGATAAAAATAATATTCAAAATTATCTGATAGAAATTGGCGGAGAATTAATCGGCAAAGGTCTTAATGACAGTCAAAAAGCATGGCAAATTGGTATTGAACAGGCCAAGTCTATCGAACGCTCAGTACAACGTATTGTTAACCTGAATAATATGGCGATGGCAACTTCGGGTGACTATAGAAACTATTTTGAAAAAGACGGTGTTCGTTATTCTCACACGATTGACCCGACAACTGGAAAACCGATTAATCATAATCTCGCTTCAGTAACGGTGTTAGATAAATCGACTATGCATGCTGATGCGATGGCAACGGCTTTTATGGTATTGGGAACCGAGAAAACACATGCGTTGGCAAATGAATTGGGCATCGCTGTCTATACACTTTCTAAAACCGGAACAGGTTTTGAAGAAAAGTATAATGATCATTTTAAACCTTATATATCCAGGCAATGAGCGAGATTATTTTTTTAATACTATTAGGACTTGTCATCTGGTTTTGGCAAGATACCTTACGCGCACGCGAAACAGCTGTTTCCAGAGCACGCCGATATTGTCAGGATATTCAATATCAATTTTTGGATGAAACTGTTTCTTTAGAATCATTGAAACCGGGACGTAATCGTTCCGGAAATTTTGCTTTTCATCGCTATTATCATTTTGAATTCAGCCTTGATGGCCATAATCGTTTTAACGGCACAGCTTATTTAATCGGACATCAACTACAATCGATACAGCTTGATCATCCTGATGGTATAATTCACGATAGTATTCATTAAATTGTATTGTTAGGAGAGTTTGAGCCATGCCTTCATTTGATGTCGTTTCTGAAATTGATCAACATGAATTAACCAATGCCATTGATCAGGCCAACAGGGAAATAAATAATCGTTTTGATTTCAAAGGCACTGATTCAAAAGTAGAAATGGTAGATAACACTTTGACTATTATTTCTTCTTCTGAATTTCAGGTAAAACAAATTCACGAAATCCTGGAAACAAAAGTTGCAAAACGAGGCATTGATACTCGTTGCCTGGAATATGGCGACATCCTTGAGAATAATAACGAAGCCCGCCAGATTGTTAACATTAAAAAAGGTGTTGATAAAGAGCTGGCCAGAAAGATTGTAAAGATGATTAAGAGCAGCAAATTAAAAACGCAGGCTGCAATTCAGGGAGATCAGGTTCGTATCACCGGGAAAAAACGTGATGACTTACAAGATACGATAGCTGAATTAAAAAATGCTAAATTTGACATTCCATTACAGTACATAAACTTTCGCGACTAAGATAAATAATGTCATATCAATCCACTATTGATTTACATGCTCATTCAACCGCATCAGATGGCGAATTAACGCCGGCTGAACTTGTTGAACTGGCTGTAAAAAATGGTGTAGAAACTCTTGCTTTAACTGACCATGACACTGTTGCTGGCCTTGCTGATGCACATACTGCTGCCGTTCAACATGGGTTAACATTAATTAATGGTATTGAGCTATCAACACGATGGAATAACAAGACTATTCATATAGTTGGATTAAACATAGATTCAAAAAACAGAACATTGATCGACGCTACTATTCATCTTAATAAGCTACGCGAAGTACGTGCTATTAAAATTGGTGAGAAGCTTGAAAAGGTCGGTATTAAACATGCCTATGAAGGCAGCAAGCAACTTGCTGATAAAGGTACAGTAACACGACAACACTTTGCACAATTTTTAGTGAATAACAATTATGCAAAAAGCTATGCCGATGTCTTTAAACGATTTCTCGTGAATAACAAGCCCGGTTATGTTTCTGTTGAGTGGCCTAATCTTGCTGAAACAATTAATTACATAAATGTCGCTGGCGGTGTTGCTGTCATTGCTCATCCTTTGCGATACAAATTGACGGCAACAAGATTACGTAAATTAATTTCTGAATTTAAGGAAACAGGTGGTAAAGCGATTGAAGTGGTCACGGGAAATAATAATAAAGATGAGATTACAACCGTAACTAATTATGCAAAAAAATATGACATGGCTGCATCAGTTGGTTCAGATTACCACCATAGCAAAACACCCTGGTCACAACTTGGAAATTTGGTGGCAATACCTCAAGGACTGACACCTGTTTGGGAATTGTGGTGATATAAGGCTAGTTTTCAACGCCTTTTAGTAGAGTGTCAATTTCTGACGAAAGAGTTTGGTCATGAATCTTTGATATTTGTTTCGTTTTTAGTGCTCGCTCATTTGCCTGCTCTATAAGTCTCCGCTTTGCTTTCTGAACCTCCTGATTGATAGGAGTTAACTCATTTTTAACCTGTTCGCTTAACCATTCTCTTAGCTCACCATTTAGTTCTTCATTTTTATTTTCTTTTGGATTCTCTGATTTACTTTCCAATGGCACAGACTCATTTGCCTGATCAGCACTGTTTTTCTTGAGCTCATTCTCAATTTTTCGGGCAAGGTACTCCTGCTCAG
Organism: Gammaproteobacteria bacterium; assembly: GCA_041601315.1. Taxonomy (GTDB): domain Bacteria; phylum Pseudomonadota; class Gammaproteobacteria; order Eutrophobiales; family Eutrophobiaceae; genus UBA7359. Next base: position 1,946 of record JBFIIJ010000144.1, on the reverse strand, counting down.
CGGCTCTTTTTAATTCCCTTATCTTTTTAATTTCATTTTCTTTCCATGCATAAAATTCCTTCATTTTCTTTTCTTCTTCCATCAAACGTTTATTTATACTCTCTTGAATATTAAGCATCGTCTTTTCCTGATCCTGACGATTCTTGTCAACTTCTTCGTGCATTAAACGTTTTTCATCTTTTAATTCCTGCTGCATTTTATGAGCTTGCTGGATTAATTTATTGGCATTTTGCGTTTGCAAATTGATCCGTTCTCTTTGTATTTTTAACTTTTTTTCAGTATCCGAAATAACTGAATTTTTAAGTTCCGAAGCAATGTCTTTTACATGCTCTAATTCCTTAAATTGATTTCTGATAAAATCAAGTTCTTGTCGAAGTTGCTTCATTTCATCATGAAATGTACTACTTAGAACATGTTCATCATATTCCGAACCTTTATTGTTTTTAAAAGGGACCACATTACTGGAATCTACATCTTCAACTTTAACTGATGGTACCTGAACCTGTTCTATATCTTCATGACGAATTAGATGTTTTAGCCCTTTATTTAAATGAACCACATCATAGCCATGTTGCGCTAGTACATAGGCAGCAATAGAACTACGAGAAGCTGTATCACAACACACAATGTACTGCTTTGCCGTGTCCAGTTTGTCCACTTGCAAACGCAACACGTTTAAAGGAATGTTCAAACTACCTTCTATTGCATAATCCTGATATTCATCCGGGTAACGAACATCCAGCCAAATAGCACCTTTTTTATTTACCGAGGTTTGAGCTGTATCAAAATCAACTTCCTGTAATATAGGGTGTAGAATTAACTCTTTAAAATCATTTTTACCCAACCGCATTAAACGCCCATCTGTGATCATAGTAACCGATGCGTTTCGCTTTAAATTAGCAATAATTGATTCTTCACCAAAAGCATCACCTTCTCTTAATTCGGTAAGCTTTATGTCTTGCGATGTTGGAGTGGGTTTCCTACTGACAGAACAACGGCCAATTTGAATAATGTAATAATAATCGCCTTCATCACCCTGATTGATAACAACGTCACCTTTTTTAACATCAAGTGATTCAATTTTTGAAAATATTCTTTGAATATTTTCAACTGAAATATTGATATAAAGTGGCGATTGCAAAATACGACTCATCCAGTCATCAGTTTCTTCGCTGTCGATTTCATTTACTTCGACACCACTATCCATATATGAATTGTCAGCTTTATTTCCAACTAATAGTGAATCAAGAAAAGTTCGGTTGATGACCAGAACAAAAGAATCAGTTATGGCCTTAGCCGTGTATTGACGTGGTTGAAACTGTGCTAATGGATATCTTGCATCGTCTGTTCCGGAAACGATATGAAAGTTTGTACTATTTGTTGAAATAAGTTCTAACTCACCTTCCAACAAATAATAAGCATACTCATCATTATCGCCCTCATTAAAAACGATATAACCTTCAGCAAAAGACTGTATGGTTGAACTGGCCGCAATTTGCGCAATGGAATCTTTCGCTAAGTTACTTATCGGAACGAGCGATCTTAAAACATTATTTAATTCTATATCTGATTGCTGGATCATAATGATGATCGATTCCATATATTACCGTTTTATTATGTCCTTATATTTAGGCTATTTATCTTATTGTTAATACTTGTATTACTTTAATCTGTGAACATGCTCACAAGATTGTTTACTTTTAAACACTTATTTTTAAATTAAAAAACATTTTTAAAAATAAAGTGTAAATGTTTTTCAAATTAGTCGTGTTTGAACGACGGAATGTAACCATACTCACAAGATCATTTTTATTAACACTTATTTTTAGATTTAGAGATCTTAAAAATAGATTTAAAGAGTAATGTTTATAAAAATCGTCGTATATGAACGACGAAAAACGCTAAATAACAGTATAAAAACATTCTTTTTTAGTGGTTAATTTACT
>JBFIIJ010000143.1:0-6221 GCA_041601315.1 Gammaproteobacteria bacterium | reverse complement strand
TTGGCTAAATCAAGCTGAAGCTTTTTTAACTGATGAAAGTAATACAAATGCAGCATCTGAATTAATTAATATTTTAAAAAACAATGAGTGGCCTACACCTCTTGCTGATGTTGACGCCAATATACTATTCGAAATGTTTGGCATTGATGACGATACTGAAGAAACCGTCAGTGAAGATGATTCGTTAAAAATACCTGAAGAACTAGTCGATTTATATAATCAGTTACAAACGGCAATTTCTAAAATCAGCGCTGACAATAATGAAAGTATTCTTAATGTCGCATACATTACTGAAGAAATTGGTCTTGCTGCCGGCGAACTTGATTTACTTGGTTTTCAGGATGTTTGCTTGATTGTTAAAGAAAATTTATCGGACATGGTGAGTGATGAAACATCATCACTGCAAAATCACATTGCCTATATTAGTCAATGGGGAAATTATGTAGGAAATTATATATCCGATACGAATAATATAGAGTCAGTAACAAGCATGTTCGATTATCTCTCGGATAAACAGTGGCCTACTCCTCTGAACCAAGCCGATGTAGATATATTGAAAGATATGTTTGGTGTAACAGAAGAGCCTGCTAAAGATAAAATGGATCTGACAATGGTCACGACTCCTGACCAAATGGACTCAACTATTGTTACTACAACAGATCAATTAGATTTAACCGTTGCAACTACAAATGATGAAATCCAGAAAGTATTAAATGAAATACTTGATGACGTCATTGATACCAAGGATATTCTCGCTGCTCCACACACTATCAGTAAAGACCTTGTGCAAATGTTACGCGAAGAAGTAGTCATGATTCAATCTGAAGCTCAAAGTAAGATTGAACAGATAAAAGACAAAAATATAGAAGCTGATATTTTTTCTGATTCCTTATCTCAATATGCAATTCATATAGAACGCTTTGGAAATGCCTGTCAGGCAGCAGAGATGGATGGTTTACATCAGGTTTCTAATGTTTTTTCAAAGAACCTTAATTATTTTTCAAAAAATAAAACTGATTTTACTGAACATCAATTATCTTTGTTTTTATCCTGGCCTGAAAAAGTTTTAGCTTATCTGGAAACTCCCGGAGATACTGTTTGTAGTGAAGAAGTTACTCAAATTTTACAGGATGAAGAATTACCTAAAAAATTAATGCAAGGCGTCGCTCCTGCGCTTGTTAATCTATTAAAAGCAGTTTATGTATCTGACAAAGATGTCAGTAGAGAAGCAAGGCAAACCGTAGCAGAAGCAGAAGACGTATCGATTGAACTTCCTGATGATATTAATCAGGAATTACTCGATGGATTATTACAAGAATTACCAGGACAAACAGAGGAATTTTCTTCAGCCATACAATCATTCATTGATGGTAGTGGCGGTATTGGTGAAGTACAAAAAGCACAACGTGTTGCACACACTGTAAAAGGTGCAGCAAATACAGTGGGTGTTAGAGGCATAGCAACATTAACTCACCAACTTGAAGATATACTGTCTGCACTCAATGATTTAAATCACCTCCCCTCACCGGCACTTGCAAACGTTTTTATGGAAGCATCTGATTGTCTTGAGGAAATGAGTGAATCATTACTTGACCGTGGTTCATCACCTGCCAATAGTCAGGAAGTTTTACAAAATGTACTGGATTGGGCAAATCGAATTGAATCTGAAGGTGTAGATTGTCTTAATTCGGAACAAGACAGCCAAGCATCTCAACCGGTTAGTAAGGCTAAAGGAAATGAGGAAGATGAGAAAGCTGAAGACAGCACAACTGAATCTACTCTTCGTGTTCCTGCGAGTTTAATTGATGAAGTGTTAAGACTATTGGGTGAAACGATGATTGTTACATCTCAATTGCAAGAACGCGTTCGTCTATCAACATTACAATCACAAAGACTTTTAGAACATCAAAACATGGTACAGAACCTGACTTCTGATCTGGAAGTTCAAGTTGACGTAAATGGCAGCGTTTATAATCAAAAACGTGCTGTCAATCAAAATGAAATTTTTGATTCGTTAGAACTGGAAGAATATAACGAATTACATACCGTTACTCATCAGATTGTTGAAGCAGCAGTTGACTCCTATGAATTCAATCAGGAAATTTCAACTGACTTGCGAGAATTAGATGAACTCTTGATTGAAAAACTACGCCTGCACAATGAAATACAAGATCTTGTGATGCGTACTCGAATGGTACCTATCAAGACTATCACTCCAAGACTACAACGCATTATTCGACAAGTTTGCAGAACGACAAAGAAACAGGCTGCTTTGGAAATTTACGGTTCAGATACACTTATAGATAGTAATATTATTAATAAGTTAATCGACCCATTGATGCACATGCTTAGAAATGCTATCGATCATGGTATCGAAACCAGAGAAGAACGAATTCAACTTAAAAAAGACCCTGAAGGAAAATTAAAACTAACTTTCTTTAGAGAAGGTACGCAAATTGTAGTTCGATGCCAGGATGATGGCGCCGGTTTAAATCATGACGCAATAATACAAAAAGCCATTAAACATAATTTAATAAAAGCAGATGATAAATTATCTAAATCTGAGATTAACAGATTAATCCTTCACCCCGGTTTTTCCACGCGGGAAAAAGCGACACAAACTTCAGGGCGAGGTGTTGGTATGGATGTCGTCCATACAGAGTTACTGGGTTTAAAAGGTAGTGTCCATATAGAATCTGAACAAGGCAATGGATGTTTAATAGAATTAAGAATGCCCGTGACATTAATGTCATCTCATGCCCTATTGCTACGCCATTTAAATCAAATCATTGCTGTATCTAATCATGGTATCGAAAAAATTCTTCATCCGAGTGATTCGCAAATATTTAAAACAGAAAGTGGCACCTATTGCGAAGTTGACGGTGAAAAAGTTCAAATGGTCACTCTCGAATCTTTATTAAATCTTCCTGAAGACAGGAGAAATGATGATAGAGAAACACGCCCTGCTCTACTAATACGTGAAGAAGAATTAAATCATGTTGTGTATATACAGGAAGTTGTTGATACACGTGATCTGTTTATTAAGTCAATGGGACAATATCTAAACAACATTAAAGGTATGCTTGGCGCTACCATTCTTGGTGACGGTAGTGTAGTTCCTGTTATTGACTTGCCTGAACTAATACGTGCGCCAGTTGTAAGCTTACTTGGCCCAAGTGAATTAACTCAAACAAATGTTCATCGTGCTTTGCCTATCGCATTAGTCGTGGATGACTCACTTAGCGCCAGACGCGCGCTTGCTCAGGTAATTCAAGATGCCGGTTTTGATGTTAGAACGGCAAAAGATGGACTTGAAGCAATTGGTATTATTGAAAAAAGGAAGCCAGACATCATGTTAGTTGATATGGAAATGCCAAGAATGAATGGTATGGAATTAACGTCTCATGTTCGTGGCTTTGATAACACTAAAGATATTCCTGTCATCATGGTAACGTCGCGTTCTACAGACAAACATCGAAAACAAGCCAAGGCAGCGGGTGTCGATGTGTATGTCACAAAGCCTTTTTCTGAAGATGATCTGTTAGATCATGTTCATGAGTTATTAAATTAGGTTCATAATTGAACCTATAATTCATTGAATTGATTTACTTTTTTAATTATCTTTAGCATCCCTAAAATTAACCCAAAATCAGGATAGATTTTTTGTCGCGAATTCTACTTATTGATGATTCTGAAGACTTCCGTGTTCTACTTAGACGTTATATCTCAAGTGAATACGAAGACTATGATGTAGTCGATTATGATCCTAAAGCAAAAGGCCTGCCTGGCGAAAGCTTTCCATGGCATAAATATGATCTAGTGTTACTTGATTATGATCTAGGTTTAGGTCGTGAAAATGGTCTTGGTTGGATGATCCACTTCAGCACAATAGCTGATATGCCTCCCGTTATTATGATAACGGCTGTAGGCAATACAAAAATTGCTGTAGATGCCTTGAAATCAGGCGCAACCGATTTCATGGATAAAGGCGACATATCTTCTGAAACAATAAAAGCAACACTGGATGATGTGTTCTCTCACTCAGATAAACAACATACCTTAATAGCGAATAAAACAGTCGTTAAACAATACGTCGATGACGCAACTATTGCAGAAGGAACAATGTTGCCCGATTTACTTTTTCAGGATGATGATGAGGAATTCCTGAATATAGCAGATGAAACTGATCCTCTATCATCTACAGATGATCAATTACAAAAATTTGGTTTAGTTGTGCCCGGCTATAATTTACTTAAAGAGATAGGTCGTGGCGGGATGTCAGTTGTATTATTAGCCAGACCTATAGAAGAGGATAAAGAAGTTGTCTTAAAAATCATGTTTACGCAAGGGCATGAGGATCCATTGGCATTAAAACGATTTATGCAAGAATACACATTGATTTCGTGTCTGGATCACCCTCATATCGTATCAATAGATGAAAGAGCATTTGCATCAGATTTCGCCTATATTGCAATGGAAAATTTCCCTGGTGGTGATTTAGCAAAAAAACTCTTAACAGGGATAGACCTGGAAACATCAATCGAATATATACGTCAAATGTGCATGGGACTGGTTGCTGTTCATGATATTAATATTGTTCATCGAGACATTAAACCCGGAAATATATTATTCAGATCTGATGGAACATTAGCTATTACTGATTTTGGCGCAGCAAAAAATTTAACTGGTGATGTTGAAGATATTACGATTAACAATCACATTGTCGGTACACCTTATTATATGAGTCCGGAACAAGCTGCCAGCATGCCACTAGATCATCGCAGTGATTTATATAGTCTGGGTATAATGATCTATCAAATGCTAACCAATGAACGTCCATTCACTGCGAATTCTATTGCACAATTAATATCAATGCATCTACATGCACCGATACCTAAGCTCCCAGACCATTTAGTTAAATATCAGCCGCTTATTGATGGGCTATTAGCTAAAGATCCTGATGATCGGTTTCAATCAGCGAATGACGTCATACTCGGTTTAGACTGGATTAAATAACTACTGCACCAAAACACTTCTTTTAGTTCAAGCTAATTAACAAAGGGTAATATTTCTAGCTTGTCTGACTATCTATGTATAGACAATAATTATGCACGACTTAGCATCAATGCCGTTATAATAAAAAGTATATAAATTAAGCACCGTTCAAGGGAGTCTATTAATAATGAATTTTTTATCGGAATATGGGATGTTTCTCGCCAAACTAGGCACCGTTTCATTAATACTTGTGATTCTTGCAGGCGCTATAATTTTTATCATCATGCGTGCTAAAGGTGAAAGCGAACATCTCACCATAAAAAACATAAATGAGAAATATGAAACAATGAGCTTTATGCTCAACTCGCAAGTTTTAAACAAAAAGGCATTTAAAAAATATTTAAAAGAACAAAAAAAAGAACACAAAGAAAAGGAAAAAGAATCATCTGATGAAAGAAAAAAAGTATTCGTACTGAACTTTGTCGGCGACATAAGAGCCAGCACAGTTTCTTCATTAAGAGAAGAAATTACGGCAATTTTAACCATTGCTGATAAAAAAGATGAAGTGGTTGTCATATTAGAAAGTGGTGGTGGTACAGTTCATGGATATGGCCTTGGAGCTTCACAGCTCAAACGTATCAAGGACAAGGAAATAAAATTAACTGCAGCGGTTGATAAAGTGGCTGCTAGTGGTGGTTACATGATGGCATGTGTCGCAGATAATATTATTGCCGCCCCCTTTGCAATTATTGGTTCAATTGGTGTATTAGCTCAAATCCCAAACTTCCATCGTTTATTAAAAAAGATGGATATTGACTTCGAACAAATTACTGCCGGAGATTATAAAAGAACATTGACTTTATTCGGTGAAAATACGGATAAGGACAGAGAAAAATTCAAAGAAGAACTGGAAGATACGCACCGTCTATTTAAAGAATTTGTAAAAGAGAGTAGAAGTCAGGTCGATATTGATAAAATTGCAACAGGTGAACACTGGTACGGCAAACGTGCTATCGAACTAAATCTGGTTGATGAACTAATTACCAGTGATGATTATTTAACCCATGCAGCTAAAGAAGCCGATGTATTCGAAGTAAAATATGAACGTAAAAAGCCAGTGTCAGAAAAACTATTTTCATTCGGTGCAAATCTACTAGATTCAATTGATGGCCGAGGATAACCCTATGACATAAGGGCTTTTAGTTCTTGTGCTATTTTTTTAATCC
>JBFIIJ010000142.1:0-6221 GCA_041601315.1 Gammaproteobacteria bacterium | reverse complement strand
TGCACAACAAGAGCCTGAAAATGTAAATGACATTAAATACATAGTATTTGAAACTGATAGACATTGAATCAGGATGACATTGCTGTCATCCTGCGAGTAATTTTTTTTCTGCGTTTAAGACTGCACTTTGTGTTCCTTCAATAACAACCGCATCACCGCCATTGAACTGAAACGTATCATCGAATGTATCAATTCTGATTCGTCCGCGTCTGACTGAAATAAGAGAAGTGTTCGTGCCTTCAAGATCAATATCGTTTATAGACATTCCGACTGCATGACTATCAGGAGACAATATTACAGTATGTAATCGCAGACCTTCAGGTGCATCCATGCCTAGTGATTCTTCGCCACGAAAGTAGCCACGCAAAAATCGATATTCATCTTTTCTCGCTTTTTCAACAAAGGCCATAGATTTATCAGTAGAGATGCCTAAGTGTTGTAGCACGTGTATCGCCAGCATCATACTGGCCTCAAAACTTTCAGGCACAACATTACTGGCACCGACATTGTGTAAAATATCCATATGCTGTTCGTCTTTACTACGGACGATGATCGGAATATCTTTGTTTATTGTTCGTGCGCTTTGAATAATATGCTCTGCAATCAATGCATCATCAAAGGTTATGATTAATACACTCGCCCGTTCTAGTTCAGCCTTTATTAATATTTCTGCATGCGTACTATCACCATAGAAAACATTTTCACCTGCTTCCCAGGCTTCACGAATTAAACTGTGATCCAGATCCAGAGCAACATATTGAACATTCATTTCGCGAAGAATGTTGGCGAGGTTTTGTCCGATACGACCAAAACCGCAAATGATTGCATGTTCAGACAAGCTTTCGCAAGCTGAAGTAAGTTCTTTAGACGGAGTGTCTAAGCCACTTTTATAACTCCCTCGAAATAAACGTTCAGCTATTTTGCCGCTATAACGAATCAGTACAGGTGTGATTAACATACTTAGTAAAGTGGCAGCAATAATAGGTTGAGTTTCTTGTAGCGTAATCAGGTGATTACCAATCGCAACTACCAGTACGGCGAAACTGAATTCACCTGCCTGGCCAAGTATCATTCCTGTTCTAAAAGCGGTGGGTAATTCATATCCAGCAATGCGAGTTAAAATAGCAATTACAGCACCTTTTCCAATAATTAATCCCGCAGTTAAAAGCCCAATCCAGAACCATTCTTTTAAGATGATCGATACATCGAGTTGTGCGCCAACGCTAATAAAAAATAAACCCATGAGTACATCTCTGAAAGGTCTTATATCAGCTTGAACCTGATGTTTATATTCTGTTTCACTTAGCATAAGTCCTGCTAGAAAAGCTCCCAAGGCCAGAGACAGACCCAATTGATTCGTTAACCAGGCCGCAGCTAAAGAAACAAATAGTGTAGCGAGTGTAAAAATTTCAGCCGATCGGGTTGCAGCAACCAAATGATAAAATGGTCTTAATAATTTCCGACCAATGAGAAACATTATAAAAAATGCCAGTAACCCTTTAGTCAATGCAATAAGAATAGGGATGGTTAATGATTGATCGCCGCCCATACCTAGTATTGGGATAATCACCAGTAAGGGTACAACAGCAAGATCCTGGAAAAGTAATATCGAGATAGCTAACTGACCATGACGAGATTGCATTTCTAGTTGGTCTGATAATTGTTTTGCAACAATGGCAGTAGAAGAAAGTGCCAACGCACCACCAACAACCAATGCGCCTTGCCAGGCAATTCCAGTTAACCAGGCAATAGCGCCACCGGATAATGTTGAAATAATGACCTGAATACTACCAAGACCAAATACCGTGGATTTCATTGCAATCAGTCGTGATAATGAAAACTCAAGACCGATCATGAATAAAAGAAAGACCACACCAATTTCGGCCAATATCTGGATGATTCCCTCTTCAGGAATCCAGCCAAGCGCGTAAGGCCCAACTATAATGCCAACAAACAGATAACCTAGAACAGGCGGTAATTTAATACGCTTCAATACCCAGACAACGAGCACAGATAATGCTAATAATGTCAGGCCATCGTTGAGGGCATTGTGATCCATAAAAAATAATCCGAATTGTTATTTTTATTAATTTAAGTCTAAAGGATGCGGGAGACTAAAAGAAGTTAAAATAAAAGTGGATAGCTTGTGACCGAAATCAGGATCAAAGTTATACTAGACGCTGGAAATTAAAAGGAATGCAGAATTATGCCTGTGTGGGAACAAGCTCTGATTGGTCTTGCGATATTCGCTGTTTTATTTTTTCTTGGGCCAGGCGCAAAGAAATCAATGGAAGAGAGTAGACAAGCGGAAAATCCGGATTGGAAAGGTGCGTTAATACCCATTGGCATGGTTGTTATCTTTGTTATTCTTCTAATTTCAATGACTAGAGGCTGATATTTTAAAAGTTATCGCGTCAAATCTATTAATAAAAAAAGTGAACGATTTCAAGGTTGCATGTATCGAACTTTGTGAATTTAGTTTGATTTCAAAGATTGTATTAATCCTGCCTATAACGTAGCTAATATGAGCATTTTGGCGACATTATTTATTGCAGGTAATGATAAACTGTTGCCCACGCGGTGGTAATTGACTGAGGAAGAAAGATGAGTCTATTAAAAAAAATAATTTTTATCCTGTTATGTACAGGATTGTTGAATAGTAATGTTGTATTTGCAGAAGACGAAGCTGAGCCTGAACTATTAAGTGCAGGCGAACTATTAAGAAGTTGCGAGAAAGACTCCATTCCCGGTGCTCCTAATGCACCTTGTATGCAATATGTAGTAGGTTTGGTGCTCACAGTAATGCAACTACATCAGGCAGAACAAAGCCAACCATTTTTTTGTATTAACCCTCAAACTAATCCAAAAGAAGAAGTTACTGATAAAGTGATCGAACATTTACGAACTCAATCTTCACGTTCCAGTGAACCAGCGCAAACATTAGCTTTGGAGGCTCTGACTAAAAATTATCCATGTGGCGCGCAAGGCAGTCAGTTTTAAATAATGGAAAACGCTCAACGTAAAGAGAAATATAACTACGATAAACTGCAAAAACGTTTGCGGCGGAATGTAGGACGAGCGATCGCCGATTTTAATATGATTGAAGAAGGCGATCGGGTAATGGTTTGCCTGTCAGGTGGAGCAGATTCCTATACGATGTTAGATATACTGCAAAGTCTTCAACGTAGTGCGCCAGTTGATTTTGAGTTAATCGCAGTCAATCTAGATCAAAAACAACCCGGTTTTCCTGAACATGTGTTGCCAAACTATTTAGATGAACTTGGTATTGAATATCATATTCTTGAAGAAGATACTTATAGTGTTGTTAAACGCGTTATTCCTGAAAACAAAACCTACTGTGGTTTATGTTCAAGATTAAGACGCGGCATTATATATCGTTTTGCCAAAGAACAAGGGTATACAAAAATAGCGTTAGGTCATCATCGTGACGATATAGTCGAGACATTATTTTTGAATATGTTTTATGGCGGCAAGTTAAAATCGATGCCGGCAAAACTATTAAGTGATGATGGTGAAAATATTGTTATTCGACCACTTGCTTATTGTATTGAGTCCGACATAAAAGCCTATGCAGAGGAAAAATCTTTTCCCATTATTCCATGCACCTTATGTGGTTCTCAGGATAATTTACAGCGTCAAAAAATTAAACAAATGCTAACTGAGTGGAATAAACAATATCCCGGAAGAACAGAAACGATTTTTAGTAGCATCCAAAATATTGTGCCATCACATTTACTAGACACAGATGCATTTGATTTTTCACATTTTGGAAAACCTGAAGATCAACATTCTCCTGATAGTAAAGCCTGGTTAATAGGTTCACAAGAATAAGCATAATTCTGTTTTATTATTAATACATCGCCATGTCTGAATTACCAATTCTGTATCAAATTTTTATCTGGACTATACCTGTTTTGTTTGCCGTAACACTGCATGAAGTCGGACACGGTTGGGTAGCATATAAATTAGGTGATAGCACAGCTAAAGACATGGGGCGTTTAACGGTTAATCCTTTAAAGCATATTGACCCAATGGGCACAATTGCAGTGCCATTAATTACTTTTTTTATCAGTGGTTTTATTTTTGGTTGGGCTAAGCCTGTTCCGGTTAACTGGAATCAACTTAGAAATACAAAACGCGATATCGCTTTGGTTGCATTAGCAGGTCCTGCGGCAAATTTATTAATGATTTTATTCTGGCTGTTTATTGCAAAGTTATGTATTACATCTGCAGAGCAAGGTTACTTAATAGCAAATTTATTTACACTAATGGCCTGGGCAGGAATAGTAATTAACAGTTTGTTAATGATACTTAACCTGTTTCCATTGCCACCATTGGATGGAAGTCGTGTTGTTTTTTCACTTTTACCAACTAAAATAGCTTATCAATACTCGAAGCTTGAACCTTACGGAATGATTATACTCGTTATACTTTTAGTGAGCGGGATATTGTTTAAAATAATCGGCCCTATTATCTCCTGGGTTGAACAGTTAATGTATACATTAATTATTTAATTACTTCTCTACGGTATGCATATGTACATCGCGTTGTGGATAAGGAATAGAAATACCTTCTTTATCAAATGTTAGTTTTACTGTTTCGGTATAATCAAATTTAACTGGCCAATAGTCAGCAGAATTAACCCAGGGACGAACAACAAAGTTAACACTGCTATCGGCAAGTTCTGAAACGGCAACGACAGGTTCAGGGTCTTTAAGGATACGGTCATCATCACCGAGTAACTTTACTAGAATTTCTTTTGCTTTTTTAATGTCATCATCATAGCCAATCCCGAATACCATATCGACGCGACGTGTATCTTTCGCAGAAAAATTAGTGATATTACTACCAGTAATATTTGAATTAGGCACAATTATCGCTTTGTTATCGCCAGTACGCATTTGTGTTGAAAATATTTGAATTCCTTCAACTACACCGGAAACTCCTCCAGCTTCAATAAAATCACCTACCTTAAAAGGGCGAAACGCAATAATCATTACGCCTGAAGCAAAGTTAGATAAAGAGCTTTGCAGGGAAAGACCTATGGCCAAGCCAGCCGCACCGATAATGGCAATGAATGATGTTGTTTGTATACCTAGCTGACTGAGTGCTGCAATAACTACAAAAGCAATTAACGCAACATAAGCAATATTACTGGTGAAAGAGGAGAGAAGCGCATCAATTTCTCGCTTTTCCATGACAACAGCAATATATGTCTTGATTCGTTTTGCAAGCCAGATGCCGCCAAATAATATGACAGCTGCAAGTATAATATTTGTTAACAATGGTACGATTGATTCACTCATGATTCGTCCTCAGTAGCAGTTATTTTTATTTGTCTTATTGCACCCTCAAACTCAAATAAAATCAAGCCCGATAAGATCAATATACAGCCTGTGATGATCTCCTGGTTAATTGGTTCATTATTAAATAAATGACCCAATAAAAGCGCACTGACTGGTGTTAGTAACGTAATCAAGGACACACGCGTTGCCTCTACTCGTTTTAATACATAATAAAACAGGAAGAATCCTAATACCGAACCAATCGTTGCCAAATAGAGAATAGAAAATGCCGTACGTGATGGGATATTGCTTGGTACTTCTGCTCCAAACACACTCCAGACAATAACTAATAAAGCAGCAGCAACAATTAAACCGCCGGTCATGGTCGAATAAGTATCTATATCGGCATTAATCTTTTTTACCATGACCATGCTTAAAGAATAAAATATCGATGACATCAATACACCAAAAATACCGTAAGCTGTGTTTACGTTATTATGTAATCCCGTATCAAGCATCACGTATAAGCCCATAATGCCTAATACAATAGCAAACAATCGAAACGTACTTAAGCCTCGTTCGCCCAAAATTTTCATAGCAAGTAAACCAGTAAAAATTGGTGTCACACCATAGATGATTGATATCCAGCCAGATGGGATAAACTGTGAACTCCAGTAGACACTAAGCATTGCCGTAAAGATACCTAGTCCACCCGCGATATAGGTTTGTACCGCTTTACGACTCCACGCAACTTTCTTACCCAGTAAAGTAATTAAACTAAGTGCAATGATTGCGCCAAGAATTATTCGGCTTGATATACCAAACAAAAAACCCGATTCACTACTCCATTGAATAGTAAGCGGCGTTGTGGCCCAAATAAACACGACTGTAATGTAGGCTGTTAAAAGTTGCATA
>JBFIIJ010000141.1:0-6277 GCA_041601315.1 Gammaproteobacteria bacterium | reverse complement strand
TCGCCCCAATGTTGGCAAGTCTACTTTTTTTAATCGCCTGACATCAAGTCGAGATGCACTTGTTGCCGATCGGCCCGGTGTTACGCGTGATCGTCAGTATGGTTATTGCCATCACGAGTCCCGCACTTTCTTAGTCATCGACACTGGCGGTATCGGCGAAGAAGATCATGACAGCGCAGATGTGGCAGTGTTAATGACTGAGCAATCTATGTTAGCCGCAAGTGAAGCATCTGTTTTAGTCTGGATTGTTGATGGTCGCGCTGGCCTTACTCACGTTGATGAAACCTTAATCAAAGAGTTTCGAAAATTAGACAAACCTATTTTTCTTGCTATCAATAAACTTGAAGGTCACGACTCAACGCTGGCAGTAACTGAGTTTTCCAGTCTGGGACTGGATTCAATTTGGCCAATTTCTTCAAAACGTGGTGACGGCATCACTAGCTTACTCGATGCCATTGCTGAAAAAATTCCAGATACTAACGAGTTAGAAGACGACGAAATAGAAGGGATCACCATTTCTGTCTTAGGTCGACCGAATGTCGGTAAATCAACTTTAGTAAACCGCATGATAGGTGAAGAACGCGTCATAACGTTTGATCATCCTGGAACAACACGTGACAGCATAAAAGTTCCTTTTCAAAAGAATAATAAAGATTATGTTCTGATTGATACCGCTGGCGTCCGTAGAAAAAGCAAAGTTCATGACGTCATAGAAAAATTCAGCATACTTAAATCATTTGAAGCCATTGAAGCTGCAACAATCATCATACTTGTTATCGATGCGACAGAAGGCGTAACCGAACAAGACAGCACCTTACTAGGTATGATTGAAGACAGTGGCAAATCAGCCATCATTGCTGTTAATAAACTGGATGGCATGGAAGCATCAGACAAGGAAAGAGTTAAATCAGAACTTTCAAGAAGATTTGCGTTTGTCGATTACGCGATAAATCACGACATCTCTGCATTACATGGCACCGGTGTTGGCAATATTTTTAAAAGCATCGACAAAATCGAAAAATCATTAAACTTTGATGTTTCAACTTCAGACGTAACAGAAATACTGGAATACGCTGTTGCTAAAAATCCACCGCAACTCGTAAATAATCGGCGCATAAAATTACGCTACGCACACATAGGTGGAACAAATCCAGTTCGCATTATCATACATGGCAACCAAATTGATAAAGTCCCCGATTCATACAGACGTTATTTAGCAAAAATATTTCGCACAAAATTAAAACTCGTTGGAACAAACGTGTTGGTAGATTTTAAGGGCGGAGATAATCCATACAAAGATAAGAAGAATATTTTAACAGACAGACAAATTGCCAAGAAAAGACGCTTAATGAAGTTTGTAAAAAAACGTTAATCAACAACCGCCTTCTTTAGTGCCATAGTAGTAAATACTGGCCCGAATAATTCAAAAAAAATCGTAGTGCTGATCGCAACAGATAACAATAATTGTCTATATTCAGGCAATTGATTAGAAGCAACCAGTGCCATACCCATAGCGACACCGGCTTGAGGCATCAGAGCAATACCCATCCAATTCTGGACAGAAGCATCAGTTCGACTTATTGCCCCACCCACTTTTGCGCCGATTATTTTACCAATAATACGTGCGATGATATAAATGCATGCAATCAAACCAATCTCATTAATGTATCCAAATTCAAGTGAGGCTCCCGCCAAAACAAAAAACAAAATTAAAAATGGTGGTTCAATATTCTCAATTTCATGAAAGGAACAGTCATGATGCTTAGCCAGGTTAACAATCGTCATGCCCATCACGATAGCCGCAATTAAATATGAAACTTCAAGCCATATAGCTAAACCACCAACCAAAAAGCCAATCATCACCAAAGCAACATTTGTAATTAATTCAAAATTGGAAATAATAATGTCAGGAAGAAGATCAAATGCATTCGGCCCAATCAACATGCCAAAAATTAAAAGCAAGGTAACACGCGGTAAAAATGTACGCTTCCCGAGATAATCCGTCATTAATCCAAGCAACATAATGCCGCCAATGGAAATTAATACTTCATATGTGTTATCCATAATAAAATTAAATATAAAGAGAATTGTATCGTTTTTCTATCAAGTAATTTTATTCGTCATCATCGCTAGCAACCCAACGTTTAGCATGTTCAAACTCATCAAAAGAAAATAATTTTAATTCTGCACTTACAAAATGGCTGGCTATAGCTCCAGCAAGTGCGCCAATGGCCGAATTAGTAGAAATTGCCACACGAGCTAGTTTCTTATGATGATCCTTAACAAATTTGAAATGCGACACTAACGCTGCAAAAGAATTCCAACCAGGAAATAATTTTGTATGAATAACAATTCCTTTTAACTTCCCAACTCGTTCTATAAAAGGATCGATTTCTTTTGCGGCAACACGAAAATCATCTTCAGACAAAGCTCCATCAGGCTCCAACATCGCAATACAATTTTGCTCATCAATTTTTACTGAAAGCATTTTTATGACCCTCCAAATAAATAAATGGCCTAATATCCCATACTCTTAGCCTAATCTTTAAAGATAATATTTACTTGATAGAAATCAAACAAACCACATCCTTCAAGAAGGATTTCATCTCGTCGCTCCTGCGCATCCATGCCCTCGCGACATTTGTGCTTCCTGCACTTCAAGTGGACACCCTAGATAAATAACGATTATACTTTAATAGTTATTTATCTTATTGATACATGGAGGTTTTCTTAATGTTGCCTTTCGACACCTATAACGCCTTATCGGACAAAGTGTCCCCTAACACCTAGTTATATTCATACATGATTAAAAATAATATTTTAATATTGCTAATTGTAATTTTTCTTTCTGGATGCGGAACAATAGTTTCAAAAGGAGCCGGCCATGAAATTGGCAGGCCATATTCAGGAGCGGCAATGGATAAAAACTGGATTAAGTGTTTGTCTCGAGGTTTACCCACCGCAGATTTAACAGGGAAGATAATGTTGTTAGTTTTTATGGCATATCCTCTTGCTGATTTACCATTTTCATTTGCTGCAGATACTTTACTTTACCCGATAGATAAGGCAAATGAGAAAGAAGAAAATCTTGGTGATGTATCGTTCTGCGGAATAATTGATGAGGCAGCTGGATAGTAATGAATATAACAAGGCACTCCAATGCGACGCGCGAAAAAGCCCGCGCGCCGCTGAGTTCAAACGTTACTTTTAATTCCCCTTATTGCTTGCCGCGGTCTTGTTTCATTTTAAAGGGTTGAGCAACATGGATGTTGCGAAAGCGTATTGACGACAGGGACGTCGTCTATACGCGTGCCGTTTAAAATAAAACAAGAATAAGGGTACCCGTTAGGGCAAGATATTCGGGGGTGGCCTTTCTTTTGGTTCCTTTTCTTTGGCCACGCAAAGAAAAGGAACTCGCTATCAAGCGAAACAAAAACTTAAAAAGAATACTGAACTTAAAGCTGGTTATACAACTCTCTCAACTTAGAAAGAATCCTACTTGCATCCTCTCCCTCTTCCCATTCACCATCTTTATCCATAACAATAATCTCAGTCTTATCACCAACACCTGTTAAGCTTAATTGATAAGGCTTGCCTTCATCATCGTCATCACCCCAGAACTTTAACTTACTGAGCATGCCTTTCTTTTCTTCGCCTTTAGGTTTGAAATAAAGAATATTGTAAGTTCCTTTTTCCTGACTCTTCTCCTGAATTGTATAACCTGCACGTTGTAATACTCTTTCTGTATCACGCCATGCATGTGTAAATTCTTGCGGGATTGCCAGATAACTTTTGCCTTCGCTAATTTGAAGCACTTCTGCTTTCGGTCTTATCGGTTTTGGTTTAGCTGGTGTTGATGAAGAGCCGCTACTTTCTGTCGTACTTACCGTGTTTTCAAATTCAGTACCATAGAAATGCAAACTTAATTTACGAATAAGTTTCTTTTCAAAAGCAATATCAGGCGCGGCATCCAACCACACTCCTTCAGATAATTCCTGTCGTTCACTAGACAGGAATAAAACCGTATCACCAGACTCGCCAGGCTCGGTAAAAATCTTGAACCGATGTTTTGAACCTTCTTCTTCTTTCCAGTCTGTTTCCTGTACGCCTAATTCTGCATCGTCAAGATCTAACAGATAACCTTTTTCTTTCCAGAACTGATCTAACTGCGGCCAGATATCTGCTGTTGAACCTTTTAAGGCTAACCATTGTTCACCATCTGATTGACCACCGCCAAGTACAGCACCACCGATTGATTTACGTGTGCCCGCTGCACGTTGTCTTTGAAATTCACTTAACGTATTTGCCTGTTCATCACTGGGAATAGCCGCTGCGTATTCGCCTTCTGTTACCGTTAAATCAGGAGGAACTTCGAGCGCAGGTAAATCTCTGCTCTTTTGATATGATTTACGTTTATCTGGTAATACTTTATCGAGACTAGGTATCGAAGAACAACCGAAAATGCTTAGTGCACAAACAAGTAAGATTAAATTTCTTAAAATTAACATTATAATTATATAACTCCTGCCTGTTTCATGGCATTTAGTAATTCTGGTTCTGCTGATTTCGACATCCAGGTCAAAGGTAGCCTTATTCCAGCCTGAATATGGCCGAGTTTATGTAACGCCCACTTCACAGGGATGGGATTTGATTCAACAAATAATTTTTTATGGAGACCAACCAGAGTCTCGTCAATTTTGGTCGCTCCATCTGCGTCACCTTTTAATGCTAAGGCACACATTTCATGCATTGCCTTCGGTGCAACATTCGCGGTAACCGAAATAGTGCCATGGCCACCTTCGAGTATGAAATCTTTTACAGTTGCATCATCACCACTTAGTAAAAGAAAATCATCGCTAGTTCCTTCTCGAATTTTCTTTACTCTCGATAAATCTGCTGTCGCTTCTTTAACGCCAATAATGTTCTCAATTGGAGCGAGTCGAATCACGGTTTCCGGCAACATATCGCAAGCCGTTCTGCCTGGAACATTATAAAGTATTTGCGGGATATCAACCGCTTCAGCAATTGCCTTGTAATGCTGATACAAACCTTCTTGAGTTGGCTTGTTATAATAAGGTGTCACCAATAAACAGGCATCTGCACCGACTTTTTTTGCACATTTAGTCAATGCAATCGCTTCCAGTGTCGAATTTGCTCCGGTTCCGGCAATAACCGGAATACGACCGTTCACAATTTCCACCATTTCAGAGATTACGGCACAGTGCTCTTTTTCAGTAAGCGTGGCAGACTCTCCCGTGGTTCCAACAGAGACGATAGCATCTGTACCCTGATCTATATGAAATTCGAGGAGTTTTTCTAAAGCCTGATGATCGAGCTCAGTATCAGGACGAACCCCTGCCTGCATCGGGGTAACAATGGCAACCATACTTCCAGTAAACATATATAATTAGTAATTATGAGTAATTAGCAAAAACGTGTATGGTACTTAATCATACGTCCCTATGACAAGAACAATAGACTTTATATAATTTAAGAATAAGATTGGTTTGGTAAATGACACTAAAATTTGACCATATTTACAATAATTACCTGAACATCCCTACAAATTAGCATGCAGAAATTCCTCGTTGTCAGTACTCTGATAGATAATTCCAGTGAAATTATTCGCACCTTCTCAAAATTAGCTGAAACCAGTGGCTGTAATATCGTTGATAGCCAGTTTAAAGTACTCGGACATAAGCTTTCGCTGATGCTTTTCCTGTCTGGAAGCTGGGATTCGATTGCCAAAATCGAATCCATGCTGTCAAAACTGGAGCAACAACACCAAATAAAAATCCTTTCAGAACGTACTGAAGTCGACGTTTTGCAAGGAGACGCGATGCCTTATGCGGTAGATGTTGTCGGAATAGATCAACCCGGTATTATTTTTGATATCGCAAACTTTATGTCAAGCAATGAACTGCTTATTCAAGAGATGGCTTCAAATACCTATCAGGCTTCACAAACGGGAGCCAAAATGTTTTCTCTGCATATGATGGTAAATATTCCTTTGGATACGTCTATTTCAGCAATTCGTGGTGATTTTATCGATTTTTGTGACCATCTTAATCTGGATGCAATAATGGAACCGGTAAAATAGGAACATATTTAAAAATAAAAATTTTTTTTACACTCACCTAATAAAAACAAAATAAACGAGCTATTATTTAATATATGAGTAAAGTAAGTATTGGAAAAAAAGTACCTCAATTCAGTTTGCCGGCGACCGGCGACCAAACCATCAAACTCTCGGAACTTAAAGGCACAAACATTGTTC
>JBFIIJ010000140.1:0-6291 GCA_041601315.1 Gammaproteobacteria bacterium | reverse complement strand
TGGCAACCCTTTTGGTCTCGGTCAAACAGTCACATCAGGTATTGTTAGTGCGTTAGGTCGTAGTGGTCTAGGTATAGAAGGATATGAAGATTTCATTCAAACTGATGCATCGATCAATCCGGGTAATTCAGGTGGTGCTCTGGTTAATTTACGTGGAGAGCTAGCCGGTATTAATACTGCAATAATTGCTCCGAATGGTGGTGGTAATGTTGGTATTGGATTAGCCATACCAATTAATCTCGCATTACAGATTATGGAGCAATTACTTGAAACAGGTGAAGTTAAACGTGGTTTTCTTGGCGTTAGTATGCAGGATCTTAGTCCATCATTAGCAGAAGCATTTGGTCTAAAGAATCAACAAGGTGCAATTATTAATGAAGTTCTTGTGGACTCACCTGCAGACAAAGCAGGTTTAAAAGCAGGTGATATTGTTATTTCAACTGACGGCAAAAAAATTAAGAATGCTGCTGACTTGAGAAACCGTATTGGTCTTTTGCCTGTGGGTGAAAAAATTAAATTTAAAATTTTACGTGATGGAAAGGAATCTGACTTTGTTATTACGGTTGATGAAAATACTCAGGTAAGTACAGCGCCAAAGGCCAAGAATGAATTATTACAAGGTGTAACGGTAAGTGATATTGAAAAAGGTAATCCTTACTTCGGTAAAGTAGAAGGGATTGCTGTACTCAATGTTCAACGCGGTAGTATTGCATGGCGCAGCGGCCTTAGAGCAATGGATATTATTACGTCAGTAGATAAAGCTGCTGTTAAGAATTTACAGGAATTTTTATCTGCAGTAGATAAGAAGAATGATTCACTTTTATTAAGAATTATTCGCGGGAATGCGGCAGCATTCCTGGTACTGAAAAAGTAAATATTTATAGCTTTCTATTTTAAATAATACCAAGTTTACAACTAGCGATTGATTCTTTAACTAGTTCAATCGCTTTTTTTCTTGGAAAGGATTTTCGATAAGCAATAATAACTTCTCGATAAGGAACAGGATTACTGAAAGGGCGGTACTCGAGCATTCCTTTTAATCCTGCATGAGTATCTATAGATAAGCTTGGTAGTATTGTTATACCTACACCAGCCGCAACCATCTGTCTAATTGTTTCAATTGAGCTGCTTTCAAGTAAGGTCTGAATTTTTTTATCTTCTCCTAAAGGATTAATGCAACTAGGACAAAGTTCAAGAATTTGATCGCGAAAGCAATTACCTGCTTTTAGTAAAAGCATAGTGTCATTCAATAAGTCGCTTGCTTTAAGTTTTTTCTTTTTAGTTAAAGGATGTCCGCTAGGCAGGGCTACTTGAAACGGTTCTTTGTAAAGTATGTCTGTAGCGATGCCTGATTCTTCAAATGGATTAGAAAGTATTGCTATATCTATTTCACCAGATTTTAATTTAACGGAAAGGTTTTTGGTGAAATCTTCTTCTATAATTAATGTCAATTCCGGTGCTTGTTTATTTATAAGAGGAATTAGTTTCGGTAATAAATAAGGACCTATTGTGTAGATAACCCCAAGTTTTAATTCACCTTTAAGTTCATCTTTATTCTGTTTGGCAATTTCTTTTAGATTGTTTGTTTCATTTAATATCAATTCCGCCTGTTTGATAATTGATTCGCCAATAGGTGTAATGGAAATTTCATGTTGATGGCGTTCAAATAATGTAACGCCTAATTCATCTTCCAGTTTTTTTACGGCAACACTTAAAGTTGGTTGACTGACAAAACACTTTTCTGCTGCGTGTCCGAAATGCAACTCTTTAGCAACCGCAACGATATAGCGAAATTCAGACAGAGTCATATTTATGAATTAATGACTATTTAATGGAAACAACATTAGAAAGCTTACTTTTACTGGAAGTGTCTACATTAGAAATGATGGTATTTAATAAATCAACATCAACATAAGTTTTGCCAAAACTATTTCCTTCAGATAAACAAAAAGGGCTACCGGGTTCACCAAGATTATCTGTAACGATAGCCGCACCAGTAAAATCATTATCAATTGTATAAGCGTGAGTAGTAACGACAGTTTTTAATCCGGCAGCAAGTGCGGCAAGATTTCCATTTTGAGTGTCTTCGATTGCGATACAGGAGTCAGCACTTAAACCAAGTCCTGCAAGGGCACATTGGTATACAGCGGGGGAAGGTTTTTTATCCTGAACGGTATCGCTAGTGACAATTGAGTTGAATAATTCATTGGGTTCAATGTCCAATGTTTTATTAAACAAGGTTGTGAGATTAGCCATCGATGAACTGGTGGCGATGGCAAGTTGTATTCCTTTATCAAGCGCTTCATTAATTAACCTGATAACTCCGGGACGAAGTTGAATATCATCATGTTTTAGTATTGAACGATAAAGCTGCGATTTTCGTTTATGTAATTCACGAACGAAACGCTTTGGTGCTTCTATTTTGCTTTTTAGTGCTTCATCTTCATTTAGAAATTTTTTAAAACGCTCTTTCCCGCCCGAAATAAAAAGTATTTTGCGGTAATCCTCTTTTGACCAGTGCCAGTTGATATTGAATTCGTCAAAGGTTTGGTTAAAAGCCTGACGATGAATTTCCTCGGTATCCGCTATGGTACCGTCTACATCGAAAATAATGCCTTTTAGCTTCATCTAGGGCTGCTTGTGGATTCGTCGTTTTTTGGGTTATTAGCCTTGATTATAAACAACAAAAATAATGATGCAATGCAGTATTTATAGCGTATTTTTTTCATATACTCAGACTATTGGAGATAGTCATTTATATTGCAATTTTCATCAGGTACGATGATGAAATATTTAAAGGATGATAGGTCGTATTTAAGCATGATAGATTTTTCTGTAAATGAACAAACCGTATTTATAGCTTTTATTGTAGCTATTCTGGCATTAGTTGTTTTGTGGCTAATGTCGAGAAGGAAAGTAACTCAACTATCAAATGACAATATCGAACTACAGCGTCAACTGGCCGTGGAAATGGAGCGCGCAGAAAATAAAGATTATCGCCTTGATGAATTGAATGACGCCTTGAAAGACCGAGACAGATCGAATAAAGAACTTCAGAATGAAATTGAGAACGGTAAGGTAACGGTTGCAGAATTAAGTACCAGACTTGATGAAGAGCGGAAAGTATCTCAGGAAAAATTAGCCTTGCTGGAACAGGCTGAAAAAAAGATGATGGATGCATTTGAAAACTTGTCGAATAAAATTCTGGAAGAAAAGAGTAAAAAGTTTACTGAACAGAATAAAACTAATATTGGTGAAGTACTTAATCCTTTACGAGAGCAATTAGGTGACTTTCGTAAAAAGATTGAGGATGTTTATGACAAGGAAACAAAAGACAGGGTGTCTTTATATCATGAAATCACCAATCTCAAATCATTGAACGAACAGATGAGTAAGGACGCAATAAACCTTACTAAAGCACTAAAAGGCGAAAGTAAAAAACGTGGTGACTGGGGTGAAGTTATTCTGGAAAGAGTGTTGGAAGATTCAGGCTTAAAAAATGGTCGTGAGTATGAAGTGCAAGGAAGTTATCGAGATGAGTCAGGTAAATTATTTTATCCGGATATTGTTGTGCACTTGCCTAATAATAGAGATGTTATTATTGATTCAAAAATTTCCTTGAACGCATACGAAAAATATTATGCAGCAGAAGACGAACGTGATAAA
The DNA here is from genome assembly GCA_041601315.1 of Gammaproteobacteria bacterium. Taxonomy (GTDB): domain Bacteria; phylum Pseudomonadota; class Gammaproteobacteria; order Eutrophobiales; family Eutrophobiaceae; genus UBA7359. The sequence continues at coordinate 2,625 of JBFIIJ010000140.1, read as the reverse complement.
CAGCAGGCGCTTAATGAACACTTAACCTCAGTTCGAACGCATGTAAATGATTTGAAAGGAAAGAGTTATAACGAATTAGTTGGCGTTAACTCACTGGATATGGTGTTAATGTTTGTTGCCATAGAACCGGCGTTGATGCTTGCTTTTGAGAATGATGATTCTTTGTTTCAGGATGCGTTCACTAAAGGTATCTTCCTGGTTAGTCCATCAACCTTAACAATGAACTTGCAAGTCATTCAAAATATGTGGCGTTATGAATATCAAAATCAAAATGCACAAGAGATAGCAAAACGAGCTGGCGATATGTATGACAAGTTTGCCGGTTTTGTAGAAGCGCTGGAAGATGTGGGTGATAAGATAGGAAAAGCGCAAACAGCTTATGATACTGCGCATAATCGTTTAGTTGATGGTAAAGGAAATCTGATTTCCAGAGCTGAAGCAATTCGCAAATTGGGCGATTTAAAAACGAATAAACAATTGTCTGATGATCTTGTTAATAAATCACTTCCCGAGAGTTAAGTTATTTAGTCATGTTTGTGCTATTAGGTAATAGTAGACAAGGGATGAAACGAAGTTTGTAAATCCTGTATTGGGTTGACAACAACAATCATTTTTTAACGACGTAATATTGCTATCCAACGATAAAAATTCAATAAACTTGCGAGTGAAGCTGAAACATATGTTAGTGCTGCAGCGGTGAGAATTTTTTTTGCTATAGGCATCGCCTGCTCAGGAACATAATTTCCTTCGCTTAAAATAGGAAGTGCACGATTAAAACTGGCATCGAACTCAACTGGCAAGGTAAAGAGGTGCAGAATAATAGGCAGACACATGATGGTTAGACCTGCTAGTAACATAAGCAGACTAATTGCTGGTAACTTCACCAACATCATAGTAAATGGCAGACTGATTAAAATAAAAGAGGCGATTTTTTCTGCGATAATCGCCATTTTTGCATATTTTGTTCTTAATAATAATGGTTTGTAATTGGTATGATGCTGCAAGGCATGGCCAAACTCATGTGCCGCTATAGTAATTGCAGCTAATGACTTTCCTTCGTGATTAGATTCAGAAAGCCGTATAGTTTTTGATTCAGGATCATAATGGTCATTACCGTTTTCAGTTTGTTCGACAGATACGTCTTTTAATTCAAAACGATTAATAAGATGTTTAGCCAGTTCACCACCGGTTCCGGGTAGTTCTTCAATATTTTGACTATATTGTTTTATTACCCGCTTTACCCAAAATTGCGGGAAAAATACAATTATTAATAATAGTAGTATGACTAATACTGTTAGCATGCTTGGCTCGTGATATTATTTAAATAAAAAATAACTAAATTAAATCATATTAACAGTCGCGTGAAAAAAACATAAATAAAATGCAAACGCCATTTGATAAATATACGAGTGATCTTCTTCAGGAAGAGTTCAATGCTGATCCTGCCCAAAAAGCGGCAGTAATGCATATGCAAAAACTGTTTGAAGAATTAGTCGGTCAACCTCAAAAACAAAGCTCGTTGAGCAGTCGTATAAAATCGGTATTAAAAATACAAAATAAACAGGAAATAAAAGGTTTATATTTTTGGGGTGGAGTAGGTCGAGGTAAGACTTATTTGGTTGATTGCTTTTATGAATGCCTGCCCTTTGAAAATAAATTACGCATTCATTTTCATCGCTTTATGCAAAATATTCATAAAGAACTCAAATCGCTTGGCAATGTTGAAAACCCGTTGAAAATTATTGCACAACGGTTATCTGAAAAAACACGCATACTTTGTTTTGATGAGTTTCATGTCTCGGACATTACCGATGCTATGTTGTTAGGAGGCTTGTTTGAAGCCTTATTCGCCCGAGGTGTAGTGCTTGTTACCACTTCTAATCAACATCCTGATCAATTATATCAGGGGGGATTACAGAGAGAACGTTTTTTACCTGCAATTGAGTTACTGAAAAAATATACTGAAGTGGTCAATGTTGATTCCGGCATAGATTATCGATTGCAGTTTCTTGATCATGCAGAGATATATCACTCGCCTTTGGATGAACGAGCTAATGCTATGCTTGAAGATGACTTTATTCACGTTTGTCCTAATGAAGGTAGTAAAGATACAATTCTTGAAATAGAAGGGCGCACCATTAAAACCGTGCGTTGTGGAGATGGTGTAGTCTGGTTTGATTTTAAAGCCTTATGTGATGGACCAAGAGGTGCGGCGGACTATATTGAGATCGCCAGACAATATCAGACTGTACTACTTGCCAATATTCCAGTGATGGATGATCACTCGAATGATATGGCGAAGCGTTTTATTACCTTGGTTGATGAGTTTTATGATCACAATGTAAAACTGATTATCACAGCCGAAGCTGTTCCAGAAGGACTCTACACAGGAACACGCCTGGCTGAAGCCTTCAAACGAACAGTTAGCCGTTTAGAAGAAATACGTACTCACGATTACCTCGCTAAGCAACATATCCCCTGATTTTCCCTTAAATTATTGTTTTTTCATGAATATTTAGTAAATTCTATGAAATTAATCACAATTTTATATTAAGTTAGAGCAATTAGTTGACATTTTACAATATATTAACTATATAACTACTTAATATTTAAAAGAAAAAGTGT
>JBFIIJ010000139.1:0-6380 GCA_041601315.1 Gammaproteobacteria bacterium | reverse complement strand
TTCTTTTTTCAGAGCTGGCTTACACAACGTCCTCGTTTACTGGATAAACTGCGTTTAGGCTTCCTGTTATTTACTTTATTTGGCATAGGTTTTTATGCAAACGCACAACTGTCAGTCGTAAATATTTTTACCGTTTTTAACGCTTTTGCGACCGGCTTCGACTGGAGCTATTTTCTCATGGATCCTCTGATTTTTATTCTTTGGGGAAGTGTTGCAGCAGCATTATTATTTTGGGGCAGAGGAGCCTATTGCGGCTGGTTATGTCCTTTTGGTGCGCTACAGGAGTTACTTAACAAAGTTGCCAAGGCATTTAAAGTTCCTCAAATAACTGTGCCATGGGGAATACATGAACGACTTTGGACATTGAAGTACATAATCTTTCTAGTTTTGTTTGGTGTTTCTCTACACTCACTCGATTTAGCTGAACGTCTGGCAGAAGTTGAACCATTTAAGACTGCCATTATTTTGAAATTCATTCGTGATTGGCCTTATGTTTTATTTGCAATAATTATATTAAGTGCCGGTTTATTTATTGAGCGATTCTATTGTCGTTATCTATGTCCATTAGGCGCAGCCTTAGCCATCCCCGCAAGACTGCGTATGTTTGAATGGCTAAAACGTTATCGCCAATGTGGAAATCCCTGCCAACAATGCGCAAATGAATGCATGGTCCAAGCTATCCATCCTGAAGGACAAATTAATCCGAACGAATGTATTTATTGTCAACATTGCCAACAACTTTATTACGATGATCATCGTTGTCCGGTAATGCTAAAACAACGTTTGAAAAGAGAACGTAGAGAAACAAATGTTTCAAGCAATACTTCAGTAATTGCTAAGAAAATATTAAGCGAGATAAAGCAAAACCGTAAAGAGATAATTGATGAATAAAATTAAATTTACATTCGACCATTGCAAGTTTTTAAAAATCTGGCAGATGATTTTTATCTGCTGTTGTAATTCCGTGTTTCATTATTCTTAGAGGAGACAACCATGACTAAAATTGATAATGATAAAATAGATGAAAAACCATTAGATGACGAACCGGTAGGCATCAGTAGACGAGAATTAATTACTCGATCTGCAGGTCTTGCCGGACTAGCTGGTGTAGTAGCAACTGCAGGAGGGTTATCTTTATCTACACCTCGTAATGCTCAGGCAGCAACTAAAATAAATAAGTCACATGTAGGTCCTGGCGATCTGGATGAATATTATGGTTTCTGGAGTAGCGGCCAAGCCGGTGAAGTACGCATTATGGGTATTCCTTCTATGCGTGAGTTGATGCGAATCCCGGTATTTAATCGGTGTAGTGCTACAGGTTGGGGGCAAACAAATGAAAGTATAAAGATTTTGACAGAAAACCTGTTACCGGAAACAAAAGAATACCTTAAAGATAAAGGTGGCGTTTGGCATAACGGTGATGCTCATCATCCACATATGTCTTTTACCGATGGCACTTATGATGGTCGCTATTTATTTATCAATGACAAAGCCAATACCCGTGTTGCGCGTATTCGATGTGATGTCATGAAATGCGACAAGATTATCGAAGTACCAAATGCCTCTGATATTCATGGCTTACGACCTCAGAAATTTCCACGCACAGGATATGTCTTTGCCAATGGAGAACATCGTGTTCCTTTACCTAATGATGGTTCAATACTGGATGATCCGGAACAATATCATGCAATCTTTAGTGCCATTGATGGTGACAGCATGAAAGTTGAATGGCAGGTTATGGTTGATGGAAACCTCGACAATTGTGACGCGGATTATCAGGGACTCTATGCTGTCTCAACATGTTATAACTCTGAAGAAGGTGTCACTCTGGGTGAAATGACATCGAATGAGCAGGATTGGGCTGTCGTCTTCGATATAAAAGCCATCGAAAAGGCAGTGAAAAAAGGTGATTATAAAGAAATGAAAGGTGTGCCGGTTATTGATGGTCGTAAAGGCTCTCCTTACACACGTTATATACCCATCTCTAATAGTCCGCATGGCTGTAATACCGCCCCAGATGGTAAATATATTGTCATCAATGGCAAACTTTCACCAACCGTTTCAGTAATCGATGTCACTAAATTACCAGACTTATTTAAAGATAAGATTAAACCACGTGATGTAATTGTTGCTGAGCCAGAATTAGGGCTAGGACCATTGCATACTGCGTTTGATGGAAAAGGAAATGCTTTTACAACCCTGTTTTTGGATAGTCAGGTTGCAAAATGGAACATAGAAAAAGCTATTCGTGCATTCCAGGGTGAAGATGTGAATCCTGTCCTTGAGAAAATAGATGTTCAGTATCAACCGGGACACAATCATACCTCTATGGGCGAAACCAAGGAGGCCGATGGAAAATGGTTAGTATCGTTGAATAAATTTTCCAAAGATCGCTACATCAATGTCGGTCCATTGAAACCTGAAAGTGAACAATTGATTGATATCACCGGTGAAAAAATGGAAGTTGTTCATGATGGTCCGACCTTTGCCGAACCACATGACTGTATCATTGTTCGTACTGACGTGGTGAATCCGGCCAAGACATGGAAACGTGGTGACCCTATGTGGGCAGATGCGGAGGTACAGGCAAAGAAAGATGGAATTAATCTTGTCGGCGATAGTAAAGTCATCCGCGATGGAAATAAAGTTCGCGTCTATATGTGGTCTGTAGCACCTAACTTTAGCATGCCTAAATTTACTGTGAAACAAGGTGATGAAGTGACGGTCTATGTCACTAACATGGATCAAATCGATGACCTCACACATGGCTTTACTTTGGCGAATTATGGAATTGCAATGGAAGTCGGTCCACAGGCAACGAGTTCTGTCACTTTCAAAGCCGAACGTCCGGGAGTGCATTGGTACTATTGTCAATGGTTCTGTCATGCACTTCACATGGAAATGCGTGGCCGAATGTTGGTAGAACCTGCTTAACATTTATTTGATGTTAAAGTCTTTAATAACACAGACTGCAATACTGGTGTATTGCAGTCTGTTGTTTATTAGTAATCCTTCCATAGCGGCAATATCTATTATTGAAGTAAAACCCGGAACCGATAGTCTTAGGCTAGCGCTTTCTGTTGCAAGATCTGGTGATACTATACAACTTCAAAACGGTGTCTATTACGGACCGGTGGTCATTAAAACCAGTATCAATCTTATCGGTCAACCAGATACTATTATTGATGGTGGAAATCATGGGACAGTTATTACTATTGATGCACCGGATGTCGTCATCAGAAATATAAAGATACAACAGTCAGGCATTGATCTATTTGAAGAGGATAGTGGAATTTTTATTACCGCAAAAGGTGACCGAGCACTAATAGAAAATAATAATCTACAACAAAATTTAATAGGTATCTATTTAAAGGGATCGAACGATGTCATTGTCAAAAACAATTTAGTTACAGGTCGCAATGATTTGCGAATGAATGAACGTGGCAATGGTATACATCTTTGGAACTCTCCCGGTTCAATAATCGAACACAATAAAATACAATTTGGTCGTGATGGAATCTTTGTTACCACCAGTAACAACAACCATTTTATTAATAATGAATTTCGTGATTTACGATTTGCAATTCATTACATGTACACAAATCAAAGTGAGGTAAGTGGTAATATTTCCGAAGACAATCATGTAGGTTATGCGTTGATGTATTCAAATAATTTGAAAGTATACGGTAATTCTTCTAAAGGAGATCGTGATAGAGGTATCTTGTTCAATTTTACAAATCATTCAGACATAAAAGATAACGCCGTGCATGGGCATCCAGAAAAATGTGTATTTATCTATAATTCAAATTTCAACGATATCCATGAAAATCATTTCGAAGGTTGTAACATCGGGGTGCATTTTACAGCGGGCTCTGAACAAAACCAGATATGGAACAATGCTTTCATCAACAATAAAACACAAGTTAAATATGTTGGTACTCGTTTTCTGGAATGGTCAAATAAAGGCCAGGGTAATTACTGGAGCGACCATATTGCCTTTGATCTAGATGGAGACAGTATTGCCGACAAACCATACCGACCTAATAATCTTGCTGATCAAATTATGTGGCGACATCCTATGAGTAAAATTTTACTTAATAGTCCAATATTACAAGTATTACGATGGAGCCAATCACAATTCCCAGGCTTACATCCCGGAGGTGTCACAGATAGCGCACCTAAGATGTCACCTATCCTGTAAGATGATATTGATGTTAGATAAAACTAAAATAATAGAACCCGTCATTGCATTGCAGAATGTCAGCAAACATTATCGCAATCACCATGCCGTAGATTCATTGAACCTCTCCGTTAACAAAGGCGAAAGTCTGGCGTTAATTGGACACAATGGTGCAGGCAAAACAACTTTACTCAAACTCATCCTTGGGCTCACTCGTCCTGATGCAGGAAGTGTAAAAGTAAATGGACAAATCCCTTCGCAAACGTCTGACAGAAGAACAATTGCCTTTCTGCCCGAGATAGTTTCTTTCCCTGCTTCAATAACCGGTAAGGAACTGATTAATTTTTATGCGCGATTAAAAGGTCAGCATGTATCTGAAGGCGACAAACTATTAGAACTGGTTGGACTGACCGAAGCATCTTCAAAAAAAGTAGGCACCTATTCAAAAGGAATGCGACAACGGCTTGGTCTGGCTCAAGCATTACTAGGAGAACCAGAACTTATATTATTGGATGAACCAACATCCGGGCTGGATCCATCGCTCCGCAGGCAGTTCTACACAATAATTGAAGATTGCAAATCAACAGGAACAACTATACTTATTTCATCACATGCACTTTCTGAAATAGAAACAAAGACAGATCGTATCGCCATATTGAAACATGGTCGTCTGGTCATACATGGCACACTTGATGAGCTACGAGCAACAGCCAACTTACCGATAAAGATTCGAGTCTCGACTCTTGCTGGTCAAACATCAATCATCAGTGATGCACTTAAAGCTGATACAACTTATAGAATGATTAATGATCACACTATAGAATATGATTGCCATCAAGATGAAAAACTGAGTGTTTTAAAACGACTTTCTCAAATACCTTCGGGTGTCATAGATATCGAAATTCTCCCCACAAGCCTGGATGATCTCTACATTCATTTTGCCGGTGAGGAGAATGAATCATGAAACCAGTATTAATCATGGCACTGGCCGAAATTCAGGAAGGCATACGTAATCGATGGATCATAGCAAGTATTTTACTATTATCGGTTCTTGCTATATCACTCACTCTATTAGGCTCAACCCCGGTAGGTATCATTAAAGCAAGTGAATTGAGTGTGACGATGGTCAGTCTAACCAGTCTCAGTATCTACCTTATTCCATTGATAGCATTGATGCTGTCTTTCGATTCAATCGTAGGGGAATCTGAACGTGGCACATTATTATTATTACTCACCTATCCAATTCGACGTTGGCAAATCATTGTTGGTAAATTTCTAGGACACCTTTCTATTCTTACAATAGCGATTCTAATTGGATATGGTATCGTTGCCCTTTATTATTTAATTGATGATGTTGGTAATGGTCAAGAATGGCTAAGTTATGTATTGATGATGGCAAGTTCGCTTCTTCTTGGCGCAGTATTCATTGCATTGGGTTATCTTATCAGTGTCATTGTGCAACAACGTGCAACAGCAACAGGAATCTCTTTAATCCTATGGTTATTCATTGTTGTTTTTTATGACTTGATATTGCTTGGTGTATTACTAGCTGATAAAACTCATGTCATTCAATCAAAATTATTGGCTATATTAATATTATTTAATCCCGCTGATGTTTATCGACTATTTAATCTTACTGGATCAGACATTGTCACATTAGTCTCCGGTATGTCTGGTTTTACTCAGGCTGACCTATTAGCGCCATTCGCATTAATAATAACATTGATTCTCTGGTCACTCATTCCACTCATGTTAAGTATTTATATTTTTAACAAAAGGGAAGTTTGAATTTAAATGAATATTAAATTATTTTTTTGTGCTTTACTCACGTTTGCCTTGTCAGCTTGTGATAACTCCTCTCAAAAACAAACTTATACTCCACAAGAAGTAACACGAGATGACATTGGCTATTACTGTAATATGATTATTGAAGATCATTCAGGACCAAAAGCACAAATCATATTATCTAATACAGAAAAAGCAATTTGGTTTACCTCTGTGCGTGATGCAGTAGCATTTAATTTACTACCAGATGAATCAAAAAATATTGCTGCATTTTTTGTAACTGCCATGGATGAAGCAGAATGGAATCACCCTGAGAAGACGAATACCAACTGGATCGAAGCACAATCAGCCGTGTACGTCATCAACAGTGAACAGCGTGGAGGTATGGGGCAAATGGAAGTTATTCCTTTCAAAC
>JBFIIJ010000138.1:0-6405 GCA_041601315.1 Gammaproteobacteria bacterium | reverse complement strand
TGACACAATTCCTGTGCCTGTTTCAGATAACCTGTGGGGGGAATGTTGACGCCTTTACCCTGAATCGGTTCAACAATAAAGGCGGCAATATTATTTTTGGAAAGTGCTTTTTCAAGCGCTTCAATATCTCCAAAAGGAACCTGAATACAGTCAGGTAATAAGGCACCAAAACCCTCGCGGAATGTTTCATCTCCATTTAAAGATAAAGAGCCATTACTTAATCCATGAAAAGATTTCTTTGCGTAAATGATTCCCGGACGTTGTGTCGCGCAGCGAGCAAATTTAATTGCAGTTTCTACACCTTCTGTTCCCGAGTTTGTAAAATACACATAGTCCAGCTCATTCGGCATACGTTTTTTGAGTTCTTTTGCAAGTAAGCCGGATAAGAGTGGTGCTTCCAATTGCACCAAGTTGGGGTAATCCGTTTCCATGAGATCGATTAAGGTCTGACGGATTTCAGGATTGTTACGACCGACGCTAAAAACACCATATCCGGCCAACATATCAAGATAGCGTTGACCATTAATATCCCATAAATATTGCCCTTCAGCTCGGATATAACACTTATCAAAGCCTATTGTATTTAGAGTTTTTGCAAAACGCGGATTGACATGCTTTTCATGTAAAGCGTAGTTTTCACCTCTGGCGCTGGCCAGTACCTGTTTGATATTGATTGCCATTTAATTTCTAATACTAGTCCATTAATTTTCAGATTTTATGCCAAATTATAGAATAATTCACAATATTGTGTACGTGATACTATCAATAAAATTAAGATTTAGAGTGATATTTCTAAATAATAATGGGGTTAAAATGTCAAATTTGTTAATTTCGCGACGCATATATGAGTTTTAATCGGATATAAGACAATAATAAAGTAATGCAAAACTGGTATAACCTGCCGACATATTATGATGTCTCTTTTTCACACGAGATGAGTGAAGAATTAGCTCTATTGAAATCGATTTTTAATCAATATTGTAAAGGCCCGCAGATAAAATTATTGGAACCAGCTTGCGGTACTGGCCGGTTAATGACACCACTATCACGAGCGGGATTTAACTGTACGGGATTTGACCTGAATGAAAATGCGCTTACATATCTAAGAAATAAGTTAAGCCGTAACCACCTTAATGCACATATTTTTAATGCAGATATGGCGCACTTCAATACTAGAGCGAATGAATATGATGCTGCTTACTGTACGGTTGATACTTTTCGACATTTACTCTCTGAGAAACAGGCTGAACAACATCTAATTAATATGGCCAAGTCTTTAAAAAAAGGTGGACTATATATTCTAGGATTACATTTAATGTCTGAAACAGGCATTATAAATAAAGTAACGCGCTGGACAGCGAAAAGAGGAGCTTTAACAGTTAATACCAGCATGACAATGTTAGAAATAGACAAGAAAAAAAGAACGGAAACTTTAAAAGTTGTATTGAAACCGGAAACAACCAATAAAAAAGAAAGCCACACTTCTGTATATCAACTACGAACGTATACATTAAAACAACTCATGAGATTATTTAATAAAGTATCAAAGTTTGAAATTGTAAATGCATATGATGAGTACTATGACATTTCCAGTCCACTAACACTCAATGCGAAAACAGAATACGCCGTATTGCTACTAAGAAAGAAATAGATCTAATCTTGATTTAGATTTCTTGATTTATACCAGGTTAGTATGGCAAACGCGGGTGCTCCAACGGATGCGCCAATAAGAAATGGGTAATGCCAACCAAGCCAGACTACTGGAGCGAAAAGATATAAAACATCATCAAAATCAAAACCGGCAAAACCGGCATAAGCTTTTTCACCAGTGTCTTTTTGTGCCTGATCTATAATTTCAGCCAGTATTTCAGCAGCAACGACACCAGCTGCGGCACTAAGTCCCATAATGATTGACCAGTAGCCTAAAGAGTTTTCTCGTAAGCCAATACCTATACCGACAAAGAAAAGTGCTGTGACAGTCACATCACAAAAATAATCAAACTTATGTCCCCATTCGCTTGTTTTTCCTGAAACTCTGGCAAGTTCACCATCGGCACGATCAAGAAAAGCAGAAACTATCCAAAAAACACCTCCCCATAGATTCCATTCTATTGTGCCGACTGCAAACGCAGCACAAGCTGCAATACCGAAAATAAGACGAAGTGTGGTTAAGTGATTTGGCGTAACTGGAGAATTAGCTAATGGTAATATACAAACACGTGCAATTTTATGTGTCCAGGAATCGCCGACCATGATAATTAATCGTTAAAACCAGAAAGTGTGATATCAAATTTTTCAATAGTACGTTTAGTACGAGCATGTATTAACGCTTTATATTCTGCTTCGAACTCATAGTCACTAGCGGCAGAATCAATACCTTCCCACTTTTCAGTTGCAGGATGAGTATAAATTTCTGTTGTTCCATTTGAGATATGTGGAATGATACGGATCATTTTATCAATGTTCATATGACCGCTATCATTTAAACCATAAATAGTGTCATTAATTTTAATGCTATTTTCTTCACACTGTTTTTTCATTCGTGAAATAAATGGCTTAAAAAACAACCAACGTAGAGTTCGTATTAGTTTTTCTTTTTTATTAATAATGATTGAATTCAATGGAGGTTCATTTGGAATTCTAATTGCAGTGACTCCATAATCTTTTCCAATTTTAATAATCAGATCGAATACAGTCGGGTGCAGATGCATGTGATTATGAGCATTCACATGATCAAGTTTTAAACCGGTTGCCTTGAATGCTTCAAATTGAGCGCGTATTTCTTTTTCAAGTTGTTCCTTCGCTCTAGCATTGAAAAACATTTTTATGCCGCTACAAACTTGTGAGTTTGAAAACTCACCTTTGCTATTAACCAGTTTAGAAATACTTGATGCAGGCAATGTTGCTTTACCATTGCTCAATACTAAATGCATACCTACATTTAAATCAGGAAGTTTTTTTGCTAATTCAATAGCTTCGGCAGCAGCAGGCGCTGAAACCATCAAACTCGTAGTCGTCAGTATGCCTTTTTCGTGGGCCTTTGCTATTGCTTCATTAACCGGAGAGGAAAGACCAAAATCATCTGCGGTAACAATCAATTTCTTCAGGCCGTGCTCTCCCGTCCAAACAGGAATTTAAAGAACTCAACGCCTTCGCGTGCACGACGTTTCATTACTTCCCAATCACGACACATTTCGAAAAATAATGCAGCCATCTTCCATGGACGGAAATAGAAACGTTTATAAAAATTATCAACCGCTTCAAAAATTTCTTCACTAGGTAGATGAGGATAATTTAACACTGAATGTTGTACACCATCATCTCCGACTAAATCTTCATCAACAATTAGCCAACCATTTTCCACGGCTTGTTTATAGAGCAGCGTTCCTGGATAGGCAGCAGGCAGTGAAACTTGAATCGTTTGAGGATTAAGTTCTTTAGCATAATTAATCGATTCTTCAATGGTTTCTTTCGTTTCACCCGGCAGACCAACAATGAACGTGCCGTGAATAAGAATACCAAGTTTATGACAATCTTTTGTAAACTGACGAGCGATATCAGTACGGATACCTTTTTTGATGTTAATCAGTATTTGTTGATTACCAGATTCATAACCGACCAGTAATAAACGTAGTCCGTTATCTTTCATAATCTTCAATGTTTCATAAGGAACATTCGCTTTCGCATTACATGACCAGGTAATACCGAGCTTACCAATTTCTTTTGATAACTCTTCAACATAAGGAATGTTGTCTGTCAGTGTGTCATCATCAAAAAAGAATTCTTTTATTTCAGGAAAATTATCTCGAGCATAAGTTAACTCTTTAATAACATTATCAACTGATTTATGGCGATAGTTATGACCAGAGATCGTTTGCGGCCATAAACAAAATGAACAATGTGATTTACAACCACGACCAGTATAAAACGACATATACGGATGCAACATGTAACCGTTGTAATAATCTGTAGTCACCAAATGCTCTTTATAAATAGGAGTTACTGGAGGCAAGCTGTCCATGTCTTCGATCAGGGCTCGATCTTTATTGTGAACTGGCATACCGTCTTTTTTGTAAATAATACCGTCTACTTCTTCTAACGTTTTGCCTTCAGCAATTTCTTTAATGGTAAAATCAAACTCGTTGCCGCAAACAAAATCGATTGCATCAGAAGCAGTCACTGTTTGATCAGGATTAACGGCAACGTGCGCACCACAAAAACCAATAATTAAATCTGGATTTTTTTCTTTAAACGCTTCAGCAATTTTCACATCATTCGGAAATGAAGGTGTGCTGGTATACATAACTAGAAATTCATAATCGTTTGCTAAAGGTAAAATTTCTTCTAAAGTTGTACCGCGAGCAGGCGCATCAATTAGACGACTGCCTTCTACCAAAGCAGCTAATTGAGCTAACCAGGTTGGATACCAGAATGATTTTACTTCACGAGTACATTGATAACGGGAACCAGCCGCGCCATCAAAACCATTAAATGAAGGTGGGTTAAGGAATAATGTTTTTAACATTGTTTAAAAATACTCCGAATTAATAATCTTGTGTCGGTGCCAGAGCAGGAATGTCTTCTTCCTTAATCAGGTTACCTTGTTCTTTATGTATTAAACCATCATGGTCAACGTTGAATGAATTGTTACGCCACTTAATAGAGTTGCCGGTAAAACTCAGCACTCTGATGTAAAAAGATAAAGCATCACGAACAGGAATTAACCATATTGAACCGGCATTGTTAGAGCCTGTTACTTTCATAATACGACGTTGCAAAATTATTCGTACTAGTAAAACTATAATCATTGGTGACACGGACCATAATAAATTACTGGTAGCTTGATAGAGCGTAATAGCTGTAATAAAACTGACAATCAAAGTATCGGTTAGGAAAGTAAAGGCATAACCCAATGGTTCTACTCGTCTTAATGTTCTCGCCCAACGTAATTCATGTGTGACTAAATCTTTTATTGATGATTCTTCAACTATGTTCTCTACAACAAAATTTGATAAGTGAATTTTGTAACCAAGATCCGAAATGAATTTTCCAAGCATGTAATCATCAGCCAGATAATCTGATAACGCTTTAAAGCCACCAATCTCATCTAACAGGTTTTTTCTAACAACCATGGTTGCGCCAAGACAATATTTAATTGGCTGCAAGATTTTTGAAATTAACACAGAAGGTAAAAACCATTCGTTAATGAACATCGCGTTTAACGAGGAAGCAATCTTACCTCTTGCAGAGCCGGAGTAGAGGCAAGTAACGGCACCCACTTCGGAATCAGAAAAAGCAGGCATTATGTTTGAAAGATAATTACTTGGTACGCGCATATCACTATCTGCAATTAGCACATAATCATGTTTTACCGTTTGGTACATGTTAATCAGGTTTGAAACTTTACGATTAGCACCATGAATTTTTGCGTTTACGATGTAACTAACATCAACATTTTTAAATTCTTTTATAACTTTTTCGATAAGAGGAATAGCAAGATCTTTTTTATCTTGTACGCCAAATATGATTTGGTATTCGGGATAATCTTGTCGGCAAAAACTACGAAGATTATCTAACATTTCAGGGTCAAGACCATAAACAGGTTTTAATACGGTGACCGGAAATTTAACATCTGATGACGTCGTTATCTTTTTACGTTTTAGATTAAAAAGTTCGACAGCAAAAAGAGCAAATACGAGATAACCTGCCGAGCACAGACATATAAAAATGACAGAAATATTAAAAATGTTGAAAAACTCAATCTGCATGGGTTAACCGTAATTTATATTCTCAAAACTCTATAATGCTCAACAGAGCTTTGTAATCTATAAACTTATTATTTAACAATGACTTGGAAATGGAAATTATAATTCGTTTAAGGGTAGTAAAACAAGAAAAATTAATTCTCTATTTCGCTGCCTCGGATACCCGCGAAGCATATTGATTTTGGCGCCTTAAAGCAAATAATTACAAGTTAATGAGTTTGCCGCTATGGAATATCTTTAGAGGGTGTTTTTCCTGATTTTTTCAGAAAGTATTTGGCCTCAATATTGTGCCAATACAATAATCCGGGCAGATCAACGATTAATTCCCGAATTCGGGTCGCCAGAGATATGGTCAGCGCTACTTCAGGGCTCAGGCCAATAAGCGCGCCTAGCATCAAATAACCGCCTTCCTGAATGCCATATCCATTGGGAATAACAAAGGCAATGTCAGTGATAATTGATGTCAAACTTTTTAACATCAAAGCTTCAATTATTCCGATTGGGTAGCCTAAAAGGTAGCAGGCAAGCCAAACTTCGGAAGTTTGCCAGATCAGGCCAAGAGTCCGCCAAAAAATAGAAGCAAAAAATCGCCTTTTATTACTGTAGATTTCCTTGACGATAATATCGACTTCATGGGCGT
>JBFIIJ010000137.1:0-6409 GCA_041601315.1 Gammaproteobacteria bacterium | reverse complement strand
GAATTTGACCTTTGGTCCCGTAGTGGTAAAAGCATTGCGTGATTTTGGCATTACTGCGCCTATAGACGTGCATTTAATGATTAAGCCTGTCGACCGCATTATTCCGGAATTTGCAGAAGCAGGTGCCAGCTATATTACATTTCACCCCGAGGCTTCAGAGCATATTGATCGTTCATTGCAATTAATTCGCGATAACGGCTGTAAATCGGGATTGGTATTTAACCCGGCAACACCGCTTGATGCACTTGAATATGTTATGGATAAGGTCGATATGATTTTGCTGATGTCGGTAAATCCCGGTTTTGGCGGACAATCTTTTATTGCATCAGCCTTGGATAAACTCAGAGCCGCACGAAAACTGATTGATGATTCCGGTCGTGACATCCGCCTTGAAATTGATGGCGGCGTTAAGGTTGATAATATCCGTGAAATAGCCGAGGCAGGTGCGGATACCTTTGTTGCCGGTTCAGCAATTTTTGGCAGCGATGATTACAAAGCAACGATTTCATCCATGCGAGAACAATTAAAATTAGCAGATAGCTAAACTCGATTTATTCATTTTTTATCTTATGTCTATCAAAACACCCGAACTGGTTTTACTTGATCTTGACGGCACCTTAGTCGATTCAATTCCTGATCTTGCAAATTCAGTAAATAAAACGCTGATTGAATTCTCATTCCCGGAAAGAGAGTTGAGTAGTATCCGTAATTGGATTGGTAATGGCGTTGAAAAACTTTTACATCGCGCATTAACCAATGGCATCGATGGCGAAGCAGAGTCAGAAATTTTCGACGAGGCATTTCCAAGATTTATGGAAATCTATAAAGAGAATATGTGTACCTCTAGTACTTGTTACCCAGGTGTTCGTGAAGGTATCGATTATTTAAAAGAAAAAAATATTAAACTCGGTTGTGTTACTAACAAGAGTGGACAGTTTGTCGAGCCCATTTTGAAAAAGCTTGGCCTGAAAGATGACATGAGTATTATTATTGCTGGCGATACACTACCAAAAAAGAAACCGGATCCATTGCCGTTATTACATGCTGCCTCAGTATTTGATGCTGATCCAAAACAATCGTTAATGATTGGCGATTCTGTTAGCGATGTTAAAGCCGCGCGCGCAGCTGACTTTCAAATCGTTTGTGTCAGTTATGGTTATAACCACGGCAATGATATTCGTGACACTAATCCGGATGCCGTTGTTGATTCATTAGCAGACTTACCTCAACTGTTTCATTAATTGATTTATTGAATAAAATGATCAACGAAACCGAATTCAATCAACTCGCTAAACAAGGATACAACCGTATTCCCTTGATGCGCGAAGTGTTGGCTGATCTTGATACGCCGCTTAGTACTTACATGAAATTGTGTGACGCACCTTATTCCTATTTATTTGAATCAGTACAAGGCGGCGAAAAGTGGGGCCGTTATTCCATAATTGGATTGCCCGCAAAAAAAATTATAACTGCAAGCGGCAATAAAATAACGATTAAAGAAAATACTAACGTTATTGAAGAATATACGGTCGAAGATCCATTAGCTGAAATAGAAAAGATTCAACAAACCTATAAGGTTGCAGAAATTGAATGCATGCCACGTTTTAATGGCGGACTGGTCGGTTACTTTGGTTATGAAACAATTCGTTATATAGAACCGCGCCTAATTAAAAACAATACAAAGGATAAAGAGGATCCTTTAGGTTCACCTGATGTTTTATTAATGGTATCGGATGAAGTCGTTGTGTTTGATAATCTTGGCGGCAAACTTTTTATTATTGTTCATGCCGACCCGAGTAACGCTGATGCTTTCTCGAGCGCACATCAACGTCTAGATGAATTAGTCGAGACACTTGCAAACAAACATATTGATAAAACAAAATCGAGTGGCTCACGTACGGTTAACGAAAAAGATTTTGTTTCCGGCTTCACTCAGGAAAACTATGAAGCTGCCGTAGATAGAATAAAAGAATACATAGTTGAAGGTGATGCCATGCAAGTGGTTTTATCTCAACGACTCTCTATTCCGTTTGAATCAGAACCGGTTGATCTGTATCGCGCGTTGCGTTGTTTAAATCCTTCGCCTTACATGTATTTCCTTGATTTAGATGATTTTCAAATTGTCGGTTCTTCGCCGGAAATATTAGTCCGACTTGAAGATGATATGGTTACCGTCAGGCCAATAGCCGGCACACGCCCACGCGGCAAAACAGAAGAAGAAGACATCGCACTGGAAAAAGATTTATTAGCTGATCCAAAAGAACTGGCTGAACATTTGATGTTGATCGACTTAGGTCGTAACGATGCCGGTCGTGTTGCTGAAATGGGCAGCGTTACTTTAACCGATAAAATGATTATCGAACGTTATTCGCATGTTATGCATATCGTCTCGAATGTTACAGGTAAATTAAAAGACGGCATGAGCGCAATTGATGTACTACGAGCAACCTTCCCTGCCGGTACCGTTTCCGGAGCGCCAAAGATTCGTGCGATGGAAATTATTGATGAATTGGAGCCTGTAAAACGAGGTGTTTATTCAGGTGCCGTCGGCTATCTATCATGGAATGGTAATATGGATACAGCTATTGCTATCCGTACCGCGGTAATTAAAGATAAGACCTTGCATATACAAGCGGGCGCAGGCATTGTCTCCGATTCAGTACCCCGAAATGAATGGGACGAAACAATGAACAAAGGCCGCGCGATTTTCAGAGCGGTTAGTCTGGCTGAGGAAGGCCTAGTATAATTTTAAGGCATAATTTCAGGGCTAATATTTTAAGGTAACGCTATGTTATTAATGATCGACAACTACGATTCCTTTACCTATAACCTGGTTCAGTATTTTGGTGAACTCGGGCAAGACGTACACGTCCATCGTAATGATAAAATTACTATAGAAGAGATTGAGAAACTCGCGCCCGATCATATTGTTATTTCTCCCGGCCCTTGTACGCCGAATGAAGCGGGCATCTCAATCGATGTCATTAATCATTTCAAAGGCAAGACTCCAATTTTAGGTGTTTGTCTAGGACATCAAAGTATTGGGCAAGCGTTTGGTGGAAAGATAGTGCATGCACATGACATCATGCACGGTAAGACATCCGATATTTATCATAACAATACTGATGTCTTTAAAGGTTTTGAAAACCCGTACACGGCGACACGTTATCATTCATTAGTTATTGAAAAAGAATCATTGCCCGATTGTTTTGAGATCACCGCATGGACACAAACTAAAGACGGTGACATGGATGAAATCATGGGCATTAAACATAAAGAACTAGCAATATCAGGTGTGCAATTTCATCCTGAATCAATTTTGACATCATACGGTCATGAATTATTGTCAAACTTTCTTAACAACAATTAAGTTTTAAATTTTTTTAGATGGATATTCAAACAGCAATTAATGAAGTTATCAGCGGCAATAATTTAAGCCGTGCTGATATGCATGCAGTGATGAAAACTATTATGCAGGGCGAAGCGACACCAGCACAAATTGGTGGGCTGTTGGTTGCGTTGCGTTTAAAAGGTGAAAGTGTCGATGAGATAACGGCTGCTGCTGAAGTCATGCGCGAACTTGCTGAAAAGGTGAACGTTGATAAAACACATTTAGTCGATACTTGCGGAACCGGTGGTGATGGTGCCAATACATTTAATATCTCAACGACTTCTGCTTTTGTCGTTGCCGCCGCAGGTGCCAAGGTTGCAAAACATGGTAATCGTTCTGTTTCGAGTAAATCCGGTAGTGCGGATGTACTGGAAGCAGCGGGTGTTAATCTTGAACTCAATGCGGAACAGGTTGTCAGTTGTATTGAAAATGTCGGCATTGGTTTTATGTTTGCACCAATGCATCACAGTGCGATGAAACATGCGATTGGTCCACGTCGTGAATTAGGGATTCGTACTTTATTTAATGTACTCGGACCGCTTACTAATCCTGCTGGTGCCCCAAATCAAGTCATCGGGGTTTTTAGTAATGACTGGTTAGCACCGCTTGCTGAAACATTAAAACAATTAGGTAGTGAACATGTATTAGTTGTTCACGCAACAGATGGCCTTGATGAAATCAGCATATCGGCAAAAACGAATATTGCAGAATTAAAAGACGGACAAATTGAAAACTATGAAATCAGTCCAGTTGATTTTGGTATGGCGCTACAAGACATTTCGTCGTTAGCTGTTAGCGGTGTCGAAGATAGTTTAAAAAGAATGCATTCTGTTTTAGATAATAACGAAGGGGCAGCAAAAGATATTGTCTGTTTAAATGCTGGCGCTGCCATTTATGCCGCAGGTCTCGCTAGCTCAATTCAAGACGGTGTATCTAAAGCACAAACAACTATTGAGTCCGGCGCTGCAAAACAAAAACTCGAACAACTTATTCAACATAGCCAATCATTTAAAAACTAGTCTTATGCAAGAAAACACACCTGATATTCTAAAAAATATCCTTACTTATAAAGCTGAATACGTAGCACACTGCAAAAGAAGTGTTTCCGCGAAAGAGATACAACACCGAGCAGAAGACTGTGAATCAAAATATGGCTTCACCGATACATTATTGCAAACAATTGAAGCCGGTAAGCCCGGCATTATTGCCGAAATAAAAAAAGCATCGCCAAGTAAAGGCGTTATCCGCGAGGATTTCAAGCCGAAAGCTATTGCAAAAAGTTATGCTGATGCAGGTGCCTGTTGTTTGTCTGTTTTAACCGATATTGAATTCTTTCAAGGAGCAGATGATTATTTAAAACAAGCACGTTCTGCCTGCAACTTACCTATTTTACGTAAGGACTTTATGATCGACCCTTATCAAATACATGAAGCGAAAGTAATTGGTGCTGATTGTATTTTAATTATCGTTTCTGCTTTATCCGATATGCAGATGCAGGATCTGGTTGGTGTTGCTAATGAAACTGGTCTTGATGTTTTAGTTGAAGTCCATGATCGCGAAGAACTGGAACGCGGCATGATGTTGCGCACGCCTTTGATTGGCATTAACAATCGAAACTTACATACGTTTGAAACCGATTTGGATACAACATTAGGTTTATTAACAGATGTATTTCATGATCGCACTGTTGTTACCGAAAGTGGAATACACACTAAAGACGACGTTAAATTAATGCGTAAAAATAATGTCAATGCATTCCTTGTTGGCGAAGCATTTATGAAAGCTGAAGACCCGGGGGAAGAATTAAAGAACTTATTCTTCTCCGACTAATCGAATATATTTCTACACAGGAGATACTTGTATGTTTGCTCGTGCCATTCACCTTATCTTAAGTACTTTACTTTCATTTTTACTCATTAATTCGGCTGTCGCTGATTCTGACAAATTGGAATTACAATGGGAACTGGATGGATTTAAAAATCCGGAATCTGTTGTTTATGACTCCCGCCTTAATCTCCTTTTTGTTTCTAATGTGAATGGCGGACCAAATGATAAAGACCATAATGGTTACATTTCTGTAGTTTCTGTAAATGGTAATTTATTAAATGAAAAATGGGTCGAAGGTCTGGACGCTCCGAAAGGTCTGGCGATACATGGCAGCACGCTTTATGTTGCTGACATTGATCAATTGGTTGCTATTGATATTGATCATGGTCGTATCATTAATCGCTATAAAGTCGACGATGCAAAATTTTTAAACGACGTTGATTCAACTGACAGCGGCGATATTTATGTTTCAGATATGGTGTTAAACCGTATTCATAAATTAACTGGTGATGACTTTCAAATCTGGATTGAATCAGAAGATCTTGAAAATCCGAATGGTTTACATTTCACTGAAGATGACATCATTGTCGGATCCTGGGGGAAGATGACTGACGGTTTTGCTACTGAAGTTGCCGGACATTTAAAACGTATTTCAATTAACACTAAAAATATTTCTTCTATTGGCGATGGTACACCTGTAGGTAATCTCGATGGTGTTGAAGGTAGTGATGAAATGGGTTTTTATGTCACTGACTGGTTAAACGGCGGACTGTTTCATATCGATGCAAAAGGCACCGCCACCAAGTTACTCGAATTCAATCAAGGCAGTGCCGATCATGAATTACTGGAAAAGAAAGGCTTGCTCTTAATTCCGCAAATGGTCGAAAATAAATTATTTGCCTATAAAATAAAAAATTAAATCCATAGAAAACTTAAGGCCAAGAGAAACATGAAAACTTTAACTAAAGAAGCGCAAGATGCCATTACACCTGAAATAGCATTTAATTTATTAGTAGAGGGGAACAAACGGTTTGTTAATAACTTAAAAGCAAATCGTAATTTATTACAACAAGCAAACGAAACGTCAGATGGACAACACCCTTTTGCCATAATACTAAGTTGTATAGATTCACGAACTTCTGCAGAGTTGATCTTTGATCAGGGCCTGGGGGATATTTTTAGTGTACGAAT
>JBFIIJ010000136.1:0-6410 GCA_041601315.1 Gammaproteobacteria bacterium | reverse complement strand
ATTAAAAATAAAAAAACATTAATTGGAATTATATTCTCGATTGTTATATCTGTATTTGGCGGATTTATTTTTATGCAGAGTGTCAGTGCAGAACCTGAGATGACGGTTTACAAGTCTCCGACTTGTGGTTGTTGTGGTAAGTGGATAACGCACATGGAAGAGAACGGTTTTAAGATCAACGCAGTTGATGTACTTGAAATGAATATTGTTAAGGAAAAGTATGGTGTTAATCGTGAGTTAGCAAGTTGCCATACTGCTGTTATTGATGGTTATTTTGTAGAAGGTCATGTTCCTGCTGTTGATGTGAAACGTTTATTATCTGAAAAACCTGATGTGCTTGGTTTATCAGTTCCGGGCATGCCTGTCGGATCGCCAGGCATGGAAATGGGAGATCGAGTCGATCGATATTCTGTTATCGCTATTGATAAAGAAGGACGCACGCAGGTCTTTAATCAATATTAAGTTTAATTTAAAAACTTTGTATGCAACGTATTCCTGAACCAGAGTTAATGACAGATGAAGAGCAGGCAGTTGCTTATGCCAATGCAGATTTTGAAGAACCACACAATCATTTTATTGAATTATTAAAGGAAGCCGTTGGTAATGTAATTCCTGATTCAGGTTTAGCTGTTGATCTGGGTTGTGGTGCGGCGGATATTAGTATTCGTTTTTCTAAAGTGTTTCCAAATTATCAAATTGATGGATTAGATGGATCTGCTGCGATGTTAGCGGAAGGTGTGAATGCGATTAATAAAGCCGGTTTATCTGAACGTATTAATCTTGTTCAAACTAACTTACAAGATGCAACTTTAAGCAATAAAGATTATTCAATTATTTTTTGTAATGCGATGTTACATCATTTGCATGACCCTTCTGTACTTTGGAATTTAATCAAAACAGCAAGTAATAATCCTGCAATCTTTATTATGGATTTAATGCGACCTGAAACGAATGAAGAAGTTGATGAGTTAGTTGAAGAGTACGCGAAGAATGAACCGGAAGTTTTAAAAAGAGATTTTGGTAATTCATTAAGAGCGGCGTTTACGCCAGAGGAAGTTTTGTTTCAATTAGATTCTGCAGGGCTCGATAACTTCAGTGTTTCGGTTGTTTCTGACCGACACCTTGTAATTTATTCATAAACATCTTTTGTGTGCTTACGCACCCATGTAAATCGTTGCCCCTGTGCATCTATGTAATCGCCGCTTCGGACTTCCTCGGTCTTTGTTCCAGACACGACTCTAACGATTACGTCCTGTAATCGTGTCCTCTCGCGGCATACACTCCATCCATGGAGATAAAAAAACCGGAGCTAGTTTCCTAACTCCGGTTTGTTTTTATTAATGCTTAATCTTGTTTTATAAAGCTTCTTTCGTTGTTTTAACGATTGCCGCTGCTACTTTATATGGATCAGCATTTGAAGAAGGACGACGATCTTCTAAACGTCCTTTCCAGCCATCTTCAACAGTTCCGATTGGGATACGTATTGACGCACCACGATCAGATACACCATAACTGAACTCGTTAATTGATTGAGTTTCATGTTTACCTGTTAAACGTTGGTCATTGTGAGCACCGTAAACACTGATATGACGCTGGATATTTTTACCAAACTGTTCACAAATCTTGGTGAAGGTTTCTTCTTTTCCAGAATCGCGCATAGCGCCATTTGAGAAGTTAGCGTGCATGCCTGAACCGTTCCAGTCTGTATCACCTAATGGTTTTGGATGCCATTCTACACCCAGGTTAAATTTCTCAGCAGTACGTTCTAGAATATATCTGGCAACCCAGATTTCATCACCGGCACGTTTAGCACCTTTTGCGAATACTTGGAATTCCCATTGGCCTGCGGCAACTTCAGCGTTAATACCTTCGATGTTGATGCCAGCGTCCATACAAAAATCAAGATGTTCTTCAATTACTTCTCGAGCATATGCATTTTCAGCACCTACTGAACAATAGTAAGGTCCTTGAGGTCTTGGGTATCCACGATGTGGAAATCCTGGAGGTAGATCTGTGTCTGGATCCCATAGGAAGTATTCTTGTTCAAAACCGAACCAGAAATCATCATCACTATCAGCTTCGTCAATCGTGGCACGTCCATTAGATACATGTGGTGTACCGTCTGCATTTAGTACTTCAGTCATTACCAGATAGCCATTTCTTCGATCTGGATCTGGAAAAATAGCAACTGGTTTTAATAAACAGTCTGATGCATTTCCTTCTGCTTGTAATGTTGAACTACCATCAAAACACCACATCGGGCAATCTTCCAGGTTACCGCTAAAGTCAGATCTAACCATTGTTTTACTGCGTAGACCTTGAGTTGGCTGTGATCCGTCAAGCCAAATATATTCCAACTTACTTTTCATGATTTATTTCTCTCCCACCATTTTTATATTTAGTTACTAGACTTTACCCTATTCGTAGAACCTTGAAATTGCAATATGTGTTCCAGTTTTGGGCAGTCGTAGCTATCGATGTTTTACGGGTATTTTGGAAAATATTCAAATACTAATTTAGGCTTAAAATTAAGGGTTTATAAGGCTTTCCATGGAATTACCTCAGGTGAAACGCCAGATTATCGATGTGAAGTGAATATTTGAATATTTTTATTATGCACCAATAAAGTGCAATTATGACTAATGATACTTGATCGGCGCTATATATTGGTGCAAATTTTTTTAACAGTATTAACTCCAATCTTCCTCTAAATAGCGAATTAACTCAGCGCAACTTTGTATTCGTTGATCCGTATCTTTAGCAATACATTGCATAGCTAATTTTTCTAGTAACTTTGGAATGCGAATGCGTGTCAACGTAGATGGCTTAGGGGGTATCTCATTCAAGGTTTCGTTGATTAATTCATCAATGTTTTCTTTTATTGAGGGAGGACGCCCTGCCAGGATTTCATATAACACTGCGCCAAGACTGTAGATATCAGAACGGTAATCTATATCAGGATCGCGGTTTATTTGTTCGGGAGACATATAAGAGAGAGTGCCTTGCAGTTGATTCAGATCAGTAAACGACGACACTTTTTTGTTTGACATAACAGTACGCTTTTCTTCTACCTCCTCACTACTTCCATCAGGATTCCAGACTTTTGCCAAACCCCAATCTAATAGTAGTACCTCACCAAATGGACCGACCAGAATATTTTCCGGTTTAATATCACGATGAATTACCCGGTGGTTGTGCGCGTACTCTAAGGCATGAGCAATTTGAATGGTGACGTTAATGAGTTGTTTAAGATCGTAACGTTCACGATAGTCCAGAATCTCCCGTAATGTATAGCCATGTACGAGTTTCATGGTGAAGTAATAATGTCCGTTTGATTCACGACCAAGTTCATACATGGGGACAGTATTTGGGTGTTGCAGCATTGCACCAACACGGGCTTCTCGTAAAAAGCGTTTTTGTTCTATTAGGTCATCCGCAAATTCAGGTTTGAGTTTTTTGTAACAAATTACTCTTGATAGATGCATGTCTTTACACGACTGGACAATAGCTTTCCCACCTTTAGCAATAGTTTTGAAATAAGCATAACGCGTACTTTGGTTTAACTTGGAGGGAAGTTCTTTATCAGTATCTTGCAGATAGACAATGGCATATTCATCACTTGGTGGTTCTGGAAAAGTAGTCATATGTTAATTTCCCATGTTTATTTTTCGGTATGTCTATGTAAATACTTAACCGTTATGCTTAAATATTTGATTCTCTAAAGTATGGCAATTGAATTGGGTTCATAACTTCTATTATAAGATAGTTATATGATGAGCAGTAACAAACTGTCAATAAACAGGGGTATTTTTGTTGTAAGCATGTATGTTGGCTATATTAAGACGTCTTTAAAATGATGAAAAATATTGCGACTTAGTTGACAAAAATACTTTGATTGAGGATAAATTCTTATGAACTACATAACACAAGTGCTAGTCTATTAAAGTATGAAAATACAATTACTGATACTTCTTAATTTTGCACTATTTAACGTTGTTTCTGCTGAGACGGTTTATAAGACACGTGATGCAGAAGGTAATATTATTTTTTCTGATGTTCAAAGTGAAGGTGCTGAAAAAATAGAAATTCAAGAAGTTCAGACGATTAATGTTCCCAAGGTAAAGGGTAGTAAAGACAGACAGACGACAAAACTATCACCCGAAGAAACGAAATATACCCGGCTTGAAATTACCAGCCCTGAAAATGACGTTACCATTCGTAGTAACGAAGGTATTGTTGATATCAATGTTGAATTGACACCAGAACTTAATGAAAAGCATGTACTCGCTTTTTTAATGGATGGTAAAGAAGTCGGTTCAGGAAAGTCTTTACAGTTTTCATTAACAGGTCTTGATCGGGGTACACATACTGTTACTGCTGTGATAAAGAATCAAAAAAATAAAGTTTTAAAGCAGTCTGGAAAACTGGTTTTTCATCTTCGAAAGGATTCAAAATTGTTTAAAAATCGAGCAACTGAAAGTACACCTGATGGTGCAGGCACAGTACCCGCAACTCCAGATGGTGGCGCTGTTCCTGCAACTCCAGAAGGTCCATCGTTGTAATCGTTTAAGGGAGAAATTAACACATGTATGCCAAGCAAATGCGATTAATATTATCTTCTATTCTACTTTTCTTTGTCTGCTGCTTAAGTGCGGAAACGGTTTATAAAACAACAGATGAAAAGGGCAATATTATTTTTACTGATAAACCTTCAGAAGAAGCTGAAGAGATAAAGATTCAGAAATTAGACACTATAAAAAATCCTAATCCAGGCAAATATAAACCTAGCTCGAAAAAATCTGAAAATAGTCATAAATATGAAAGCTTGGTTGTGACTAGTCCTGAGAATGGTGCGAGTATCAGAAGTAATAACGGTAATGTGAGTATTTCTCTCGAACTTATGCCCTCATTATTTTCCGGACACAAAATTATAATATCTATGGATGGCAACGAAGTGGGTACCGGTAGTAGCGTTTCGTTGCAAAACGTTGATCGAGGGACGCACAGTATCAGTGCCAGTGTTGTCGATGGTAACGGAAAATCATTAATATCTACTTCAAGCACATTCTCGTTGCTACGAGCTAGCCAATAAATCTAAAAATAAACTTCTGTTCGCTTTTCTCATTTGCCAGACAGGTGGTCTGCTTCTTGCTCTAGTCTGTTATGACTATATTTTTATTTTTTATAGAAAGTCGTAACTTATTGTTTTTATTTGATAAAAAAATACCTATAGATTAATAGCAGGGATTGATACGTGAAATACGCACTAAAACAGTGCAATAATGAGCAGATTATGAGTTCGTCATCTGAAACACCAATACGGATTGTTGAAAATCTAGCTACGGCTGTATTGTTATTTGGTAAAGATCTAAAGCTGATCTTTATTAACAATGCAGGTGAGGGGCTATTGTCTGTGAGTAACAACCGTGTCTCAGGTATGACGCCAAAACAAATTTGGCCAAATTCCTCATTTTTTTACGAAGCGATTCAACGCGCTTTAGTTTCAGGTAGTACTTGTATAGAACGAGGTGTCGATCTTGATCTTAATCTGGATCAGAGAATTAAAGTGGATTGTATGATTACTCCAGTAATGGTGAATGACGCTGCGGAAGAAATACTCATGGAATTAGTTGATGCAGATGCGTTTGTGCGTGTAATGCAAGAAGCAAATCAGCAAACCGTTCAGGAAGCGGCAAAAGAATCAGTGCAGGGCATGGCGCATGAAATAAAAAATCCATTAGGTGGAATTCGTGGCGCAGCTCAGTTGTTGGAACGAGAACTGGATAACGAAGACCTGCTTGAATACACACAAATTATAATTAACGAATCTGATCGGTTAAGAAATTTTATTGACCGTATGTTGACGACAAGTAACCAACCGGTGAAGTCAGATATGAATATTCACGAGGTACTTGAATATGTCATTTCTGTTGTACGTGCTGAAAATTCACAACCACTGAAATTTGAGAAAGATTACGATCCAAGTATTCCTTATATCAAAGCAGATCGAGAACAAATCATTCGAGTCGTATTAAATTTAATTCGTAACGCGGTTCAGGCGATTGACGAGAATGGCACAATTACTTTAAAAACACGGATTCAACGTCAGGTAACCATTCAACATCGACTAAACCGACATATTATCGAACTCGATATCATTGATGATGGCCCTGGAGTTCCACCTGAAATCGAATCAGGTGTTTTTTATCCGCTAGTTACTGGACGCGCAGAAGGTACCGGACTTGGACTATCTATTGCTCAACAACTTATTCAATCTCACGGTGGTTTAATTAATTATGAACGAAGAGAAAGTAACACCTATTTCAGCGTCTTACTCCCAATGGAACAGTGCGATGAGTGAGAAACAAAAAGTATGGATAGTAGATGACGATAAATCCATTCGTTGGGTT
>JBFIIJ010000135.1:0-6434 GCA_041601315.1 Gammaproteobacteria bacterium | reverse complement strand
TGACGGTATTATTATTGGGCGTCTTAACCTGCCGCTAGTAAATGAAGGCGAAGCGTTATTCCATATCGCCAAATTTAAAAGTGCCGAAAATGTGGCTGATAAAGTTGAGCAGTTTCAACAAATAATGGATCCGCTAACGGATACTAACTCGCCAGATGAACCGCCAATAATGTAAATAGAAAAAACAGAAATAATTTAAAATTGTGATTAACCAAATACGTGCTTTATCTCATCGTACTTGGAATCTATAACATGTACATTTGAATAACCCATCATTTGTAATGTTGATGCAGATAGTGAAGCACGCCCCCCAGCAGCACAGTGAATCAATATTGGTGTATTTGGGTTTTCACAGAGGCTGGTGATTTTCATTTCTAACAATCCACGAGGAATATTGGTCGAGTCTATTAAACTTGATTCATTGGCTTCATGAGGTTCACGGACATCGATGATAATGGCGTCATCATGCCGGTCAAAAAATAATTTTGCTCTAAGTGGATCCATACAATTGCACTGTGATTTTGCAGCAGCAATGAGTTCACTAACCGTGACAATCATTTGAATTCTCCTGATATATTATTGTGGTTTCCAATAGTTCCATATAATTTTTTAAATTTAAAATTGATATAGATCAAGTGAAATTCACTAATCAATCTTTATACTACGCTTAGGCTATAGGTGAAAGGGGTAAATATCATGGTTGAGTCAGAAAACAAAGTAAGTAAAAAGAAGCCTGTGATAAGAAAGAAAACCACCGCCAAGAAAAAAACAGTTGCAAAGAAGAAAGCTGTTCGTAAGAAAACGACAGTTTCCAGTACACAAGTCGCTGCTGCAAGTCGTCATGCCTTAACAGAAAAACTTAAAGAAGATTTAGCTGCGTCTAGACTCGCACTCAAACAAGCAAAGCTTATTGCTAATGAAGAATTAAAATTAGCAAAAAAAGCGGCTCGAGATGAAGCTGCTGTTCTCAAGGAAAAACTGAATGCGGCACTCAAACGAGAAAAGGAATTAATGAAGCTCAGTGAGAAAAAAATTAAAAAGATGTTGATAGCTGGCGAGCATTGGGAGAAAAAGCAGTTGGTTAAAATCAGGAAAGCAACTGAGAAAGCTATAAGTAAAGTTAAGAAAAAATAAACCATCTGTAGCTAAGTGATAAATTTATCGCAAATCACTTCTTTGTTGCACGACTTCAGGTAAACTTCTCTACATATTAATTTATACGACTTAATTTTAGTGAATTAAGTCCTGCATTTTAGTATCATTTCTTTAATAAAAACAAAAAGTTAGTTTATATGCTTCCAAAATTACAAAATGATCGTTTGATTCGGGCGTTGTTCCGTAAACCAGTTGATATGACGCCAGTTTGGATGATGCGACAAGCAGGACGATACTTACCTGAATATCGTGCAACACGTGAGAAAGCGGGTGATTTTGTTACCTTATGTCAAACACCGGATTTGGCATGTGAGGTTACCTTGCAGCCCCTGGATCGTTATCCATTGGATGCGGCGATATTGTTTTCCGATATTTTAACCATTCCAGATGCTATGGGTTTGGGTCTAAAGCTAATTGAATCGGTTGGCCCCAAATTTGATAAACCAATTACAAGTCTTGCTGATATTAAAAAATTACCGATGCCTGATCCGGAAGATGATCTTGGTTATGTAATGGAGGCAGTTCGATTAATACGAAACGAACTGGATGGCAGTGTTCCATTAATCGGTTTTGCTGGTAGTCCCTGGACTTTGGCAACCTATATGATTGAAGGAGGCTCTAGTAGAGATTTCGGTAAAGTTAAAACGATGCTTTATCAGGAACCTAAAGCCTTGCACCTTTTACTCAATCATGTGGCTAAAGCAGTAACGCTTTATTTAAATGCACAAATAAGAGCGGGCGCTCAAGTAATTCAAATCTTTGATACCTGGGGTGGTGCCTTATCTACACCCGCCTATAAAGAATTCTCTCTCATGTATATGCAACAGATACTTGACGGTCTGGAACGTGAGTATGAAGGAAATAAAATTCCGGTAATTTTGTTTTCAAAAGGTGCCGGTTTATGGCTGGAAGATATTGCAGAAACTGGTTGTGATGCTGTGGGACTTGATTGGACGCAGGATATTGGTCAGGTTAGAGAGAGCATTGGTGAACGTGTGGCATTACAAGGCAATATGGATCCGGCAATTCTTAAAACAAATCCAGATGTCATTCGAAGAGAAGTTAAATCCATTTTAGATAGTTTTGGTCAAGGTCCGGGGCACGTCTTCAATCTTGGTCATGGTATTACACCGGATATTGATCCTGAAAATGCAGGAGCCTTTATTAATGCCGTACATGAATTAAGTAAGTAGACTAAATCAATTAATTGTTCATGTTTATTTCACGACTAAAACTAATCGCTAAAGGATTTTGTGTTGGATCGGCAGATGTCGTACCGGGCGTTAGTGGTGGTACGATGGCGTTTATTCTTGGTATTTATCCGCAATTAATTAATGCAATAAAGTCATTTGATAGTGAATGGTTAAGAATGATTTTGTCATTAAATTTAAAAGGCATCATCGATCGGCCACATTTTGGTTTTTTAATACCATTAGGTATTGGTGTTGTATCTGCATTACTTTTTTTTACTCGAGTTATTTCGTTACCGAATTTAATTCGTACACAACCTGAAATTATTTATGGTTTATTTTTCGGGTTAGTCCTGGGTTCTATCGTTCTATTATTTCGCCATTTAGGAATGAACTTGCTATTTAGACGAGTTCTTTTTTTAGTGTTAGGAATTTTGTTTGGCGGTTTTGTTGTAACTCTTGTGCCAGCATCAACACCGGATGCAAGTTGGTTTATATTTTTATGTGGTGCAATAGCTATTTCAGCAATGATTTTGCCCGGGATTTCAGGCTCATTTATTTTATTGATGATGAAAAAATATGCTTACATTTTTGATGCGATCGGGCATTTTGATTTTTCGATAATATTACCCTTTATGTTTGGTATATTGACGGGCGTTATTTTATTTAGTCGCGTACTTTCATACCTGTTGAAAACGTTTTATCAGCAAACCATTCTTTTTATAACGGGTATTTTAATTGCTTCCTTATATGTAATCTGGCCTTTTCAAACGCGCGTGTATGAAATTGTTCGACATAAGGAAAGACTGGTTTCATCTATTCCATACATGCCAGAAGCAATTAATATCCAACTATTCTACTCCTTGATCATGATGTTTATTGGCTTGGTAGCCGTTATAGCGCTTGACCACCTTTCTGAAAAAGACAGTACTATCCTATAACAGACTCTAATCTTTGCTTGATATAGCAACTTGATATACATTTAGCATATAAGGGGGCTATATATGCCGATGTCAGAACTCATATTAGTTGTAATGGGCCTTTTGTCTGTTGCTATGATTGCGGCAGCCATTTGTAAAAATATACCTGTTCCTTATACCGTTTTCCTCGTGATTCTGGGCATTATCCTTGGTTCAATTGCGAGACATAATCATGAATTTGAGGTACTTCTTGAATTTCAATTGACACCTGATCTGGTGTTGTTTCTGTTTCTTCCAGCATTAATATTTGAATCGGCGATTAATATGGACGCGCGATTATTAATGAAGGACATAATCCCGGTTTTAGTATTAGCCATTCCAGCAATGTTGATTTCAGCTGGGCTTATCGGAGTTGGACTGTGGCTTATTCAAGATTTTAATATTTTTCATGCCCTGTTATTCGGCGCCTTAATTTCGGCAACAGATCCTGTTGCAGTGATTGCATTATTTAAGGAACTTGGCGCACCACACCGGCTAACTATACTTGTTGAAGGTGAGTCGCTTTTAAACGATGCAACAGCGATTGTATTTTTCAATATAATTCTAGGTTTAGCAATAACCGAACACTTTGGAGTTTCAGATGCCGGGCATGCTGTATTTGAATTTTTTCGCGTCTTTGTAGGTGGATTATTTGTAGGCGCCATCATAGGTATTATACTCAGTGAACTCCTGTATCGTATTCGTGCAGGCGTTAACTCCTATATGATAATGTCTATTGTATTGGCATATAGTAGTTTTGCTATTGCCGAGCATATATTTCATGTGTCTGGTGTTATGGCGGTTGTTGCAGCTGCAATTGCATTAGGCATACTGGGTGTTAGTCGAATACCCCAAACTGAACGTGAAACTGTTGATGAAACATGGGATGTTATTGCACTTATATGTAATTCATTGCTGTTTCTTTTAGTAGGTATCTCTCTTGATTTAGCCAAGTTATATTCTCATCTCGATAGTATTCTAGTCGCAATTTCTTTAGTTTTAATTGCAAGAGCTGCAGGTATTTATACTATGGTTCCGGCAACTACAAAAATGTTTAAATTACCGCACGTCTCTATGGGCGAACGGCATATTATGTGGTGGGGTGGTTTGAAAGGCGGTCTAGCAATAGCGATTGTGCTTTCAATCCCCGTCGACATGCCTGGTCGAGAATCTATCCTTTATATAACATTGGGTGTGGTTTTATTTTCTTTGCTGGTTAATGCATCGACAATCAGGCCACTAATGCAAAAATTGGGTTTTAATAAATTCACAAATGAAGAAGTCGCTGAATTAAAACACGGTTTGATACAGTCACAACAATATGCTGAAAATATATTGAACTCCTTTCATGACGCAGATTTAATTTCTCGAAGTACACTTCAATTAATTCAGAAAAAAACGCAACAAGTGTTTAATCTCGAAGAAGGATCATCAGATAGTGCTGTTGAAAAACGGCATGTCTATATCACCGCATTACGTATAGAGATGCAGGAACTAAAACATCTCTATGATATTGGGTTTTTGCAATATTACACGTATTTAAATATTAAAAATTCTTTACTGAGTGACCGGGAGTCGTTATCTGTTGAAAAGTTTGAAGAAGAAAATCAAGATGAAAAGCCTAATCCATTCGTCAGGCTTGAAACGACATTAATCAGACATTTTCGTGAACATGATTGGGCTGCTGGATTTATGGCGCGATATCAATATCTTCGATTTTCACAAAGCTTACAGCGTGATATTGCCGGAATTTTAATTTGTGAAAAAGTAATTGAACAGTTAAAAGCGATAGATGATTTTGAACAGAATGTTAAACAAGAGGTAATTAATAAATATAAGAAACTCTCAGCACGAAGAAAATTGCGTTTAGAAAAAGTAGCTGCAGATTTTCCTGAATTTTATTTGCGATTTGAAACACGTTTATTTGCCAAGGTTGCATTCGTCGCAGCAGAATACTTTATTGAAGAAGCAGAGCATGATGGTGAAATTGGTTCTAAAGTGTTTACTAATATTGAACGACGTATACATGATGCAATTAATGCGTTGCAACCCATCTCAGACCCTGCTCCAAAATTAAAGCCACATGAGTTGATAGGTATGGTTCCATTATTAAATGGATTGTCCATTGATTTACTGGAACGTTTATCCAAACATGCTAAGGCTATGACTTTTCTATCCGGCGATTTGGTGATTGGTGAGGGAGAGAAAGGTGACTCGCTTTACATTATTACACATGGCACCGTTTCTGTTTATAAAAACGGACATGAAGATGAGCCGATTGCTGAATTTAGGGATGGTGATTTTTTCGGTGAAATGGCTTTATTAGAAGCACAAGTCAGAACAGCAAACGTTAAGGCGCTTAAGCCAACAACACTTCTGCGTTTAACAAGAAAAGATGTTTTATTTTTAGCAGAAAATGAACCTGAATTAAAAGCACGTTTAGAACAAATTAGTTCAGCAAGAAAATCTACAGAGTCTTAGCTTTATTGTTATGTTTACGTTGAAAAATAAAACTTAATAATAAAATAAAAAAGCTAATGCTTAAAACTAAATAATTTCCAAATTTGCTGAAAGGCGTTTCACCAGTAAATAGTTTTGCTTTTGTGTTTAATGCATGTGGTTCAAATTGTGGTGATTGAGCTAGCACTTTCCCCTTGTTATCAATGACAGCAGAAATTCCGTTATTTGTTGATCGTATTAAATAACGACCATTCTCTATTGCTCGCATTCTTGCAATTTGTAGATGTTGATGTGGCGCTATAGAGTCACCAAACCATGCATCGTTACTGACATTGACTAATATGTTCGCATCAGGAAGTGATCGTCTTATTTCAGTACCATAGGCATCTTCATAACAAATACTCATACCAAAAATTGCTTTATCTGTTTCCAGTAGCTTGTGTTCTGAATTTCCTGATGAAAAATCAGACATAGGAATTCTTAAAAAACGTAATAATCGGTCAAGTAGTGGTTTAAATGGCAGGTATTCACCAAAAGGAACAAGGTGATGCTTGTTATAAAATCGATGTTCATTATCGATTAATAAAATACTATTAAAATATTTATTAGCTGAAAGATCTTTGTTGACAATGCCGCTCATAAATAAAGTATTTGAGTGATTTTTCTTATC
>JBFIIJ010000134.1:0-6449 GCA_041601315.1 Gammaproteobacteria bacterium | reverse complement strand
ATTTTAAATATTGATTTAAATAACTGAAAATTAGATAAATGCTGATGCTAATATAAAACATTATGTTACTTAAATATCACGAATTTGGACAAGGTCGTCCCATAATTATCCTGCACGGTTTATTCGGCTCTGCTCGAAATTGGCAAGGTATTGCCAGATCATTAGCCGAGAATCATCATGTCATTACACCGGATCTGCGTAATCATGGTCAATCGTTTCATGAAGATAGTATGTCCTATATCGATATGGCTGATGACATTATTACTTTATGTGATCATTTAGATTTAAGTAATGTCATTTTAATGGGTCATAGTATGGGTGGCAAAGTCGCAATGACAATTGCCTTGACCCATCCTGAACAATTTTCTGCTTTAATCATTGCCGACATTGCACCGTTTGATTATGAACACAGTTTTCATGATCTGGTCGACGCGATGCTTAATATGGATTTAAAGAATTTAAAAACCCGTGCTGATGCTGAAGCAGAATTAAGGAAGGTGACTAATGACTTAAATGTCATTCAATTTATCTTACAAAACCTGATTCGGGTGGACGGGAAGTTTTGTTGGCGGATTAACATCAACACAATTTCTGCAAGTCTAAGTACTTTAAGCAAATTCCCTGATAATTTAAAAACGCGGTCTTGTCACATACCTAGCTTATTTCTGGGTGGCTCTGAATCTGCTTATCTGACAAGTATGCACAATACAGCCATATACCGACATTTTCCCGCTGCGGAGATAACCATGATCGAAGGTTCTGGACATTGGTTACATGTTGAAAAACCGAAAGAATTCCTGGATGAGGTAAAAAGCTTCATTAATTTTGTATGAGAGTCTATTCGATAATAAGTGAATCAGTTGCAAATGCTCCTTATTCGGCTAATTTGAACGCTCAATTTCGTCAAAATGACTATTCTCCTCAATCGATCATCCAAATTAGCTCGAAAAGTTAACATTTTCACTTTGATTCATTATCACTGAATAGACTCTACTCTTGATAGTTCTAGACTAACCGCTAGAATGAGCCACTTTTTCAAGATTGAAGAGAGTCATGAGCACAAATAATATTAATAAAGTTGTATTGGCCTATTCTGGTGGACTGGATACCTCCGTCATTCTTACTTGGCTGAAAGATACCTATGGCTGCGAAGTTGTCACTTTTACTGCTGATTTAGGTCAGGGTGAAGAAGTTGAACCTGCAAGAGCCAAAGCCGAAAAGATGGGCGTTAAAGAGATCTTCATTGAAGATCTTAAAGAAGAGTACGTCCGTGATTTTGTCTTTCCTATGTTTCGTGCTAATACCATCTACGAAGGCGAATATTTATTAGGTACTTCAATTGCCCGTCCTTTAATCGCAAAACGATTGGTTGAAATTGCGAATGAAACCGGTGCCGATGCTGTTTCTCATGGTGCTACTGGTAAAGGCAATGATCAAGTTCGATTCGAATTAGGTGCGTATGCGCTCAACCCAAACATTCATGTTATTGCGCCGTGGCGCGAATGGGATTTAACGTCGCGTGAAAAATTATTAGCCTATGCGGAAGAAAAAGGTATTCCTATCGAAGCAAAACGAAAAGGTGCATCGCCCTATTCTATGGACGCCAACCTATTACATATTTCTTATGAAGGTGGTGAACTGGAAGATCCATGGTGCGAACCTGAAGATGCAATGTGGCGATGGACGGTTGCACCAGAGAAAGCGCCTGATGAAGCTGAGTATATTGAACTCGAATTTAAATCAGGTGATCCAATTGCATTGAATGGTAAAAAATTATCGCCTGCAAATTTACTAGCCGAATTAAATAAGATAGGTGGTAAGCATGGTATTGGTCGTGATGACATTGTTGAGAATCGTTATGTTGGCATGAAATCGCGTGGATGTTATGAAACACCCGGTGGAACTATCATGCTTAAAGCACATCGAGCAATGGAATCATTAACGCTTGATCGTGAAGTCATGCACTTAAAAGATGAACTCATGCCAAAGTATGCCTCATTGATTTACAACGGCTATTGGTGGAGTCCGGAAAGAACAGCACTGCAAACACTCATTGATAATACACAATCAACAGTGAACGGTATTGTTCGACTCAAACTTTTTAAAGGTAACACTTATGTGATTGGCAGAAAGTCTGATACCGATAGTCTGTTTGATGAAACAATTGCAACATTTGAAGATGATGCTGGCGCATACAATCAAAAAGATGCGGAAGGTTTTATAAAACTCAATGCACTTCGTTTAAAGATACAAGCTAGAAAGAAATTGAAGTAAATTTAAAGTAATACATCAATTTTTCAAATAACAATACCTTTATCCAGAAATGGATAGAGGTATTTTTTTATTCATTATTCTATAAATAATAAATATTCAGTTACTTCCGCTTTCGGCCATTAGCGGACGTTTCGGTTTGCATAGTTTTCGTATGCTGCATCATTCTCATAAACGACGAATTTCCCAATATAGTTCGGATCTTCACAAGTGGAACCATCTTTCAATTCGTATAACCCTTCTTTGGCTTCTTCATAGAACTCTTCACCGTATGGTATTGATTCTTCTTCGCCACTAGGTCGAGTTACTACAATTGTATTTTCGTTGTAAGAAACAACCTTTCCAAAATATGTATCAAATAACTCCTCACCACTCTCCATAATTTTTCTTTTGGAGACTAATATCACTTTATTCTCTAGTTCTTCCATATTCATTTAAAATGTCCGCTTTGGGTCGTTAGCAGTATATATATTTTGTTTATAAAAATAAAACTGTCTCTATATTGATACAAACAATTTTAAACTCATCTTCTCTATTTTTCTTTTTTATTAGCAACGTTTCAAGCTTTATGTGACTCCCTTCACATAGATAACATGGTTAATCATTGGCACTGTGAACAAAATCACAGCTAATCTTTATTTAAACTACTATATTTCTATCTATATTAAGTATTTACATAATAATTATAAGACACGGTAAAAGAGGTGAATAACGTGACCACTGTTGACATGTATACCGAGAACATTAAAACGAAAAAATCAGTTGGCACTTTGGATGTTGATTATATTGAACAGCGTGTAAAAAATACTGTCATAGATAACAATCAGGATCTGCACTATTTATATAAACAGGCGCCCGCTGGAATAGTCCTTACTATAATATCTGCATTGCTAGTTAGCTGGTTTGTATTACCAGTCGTACCTGATTACATCTATCTACCATGGTTAGCATTTGTTGTCCTCACCGCCTTTACTCATACATTATTAATTAAAGAATTCGGCAAACATAAAAACTCATTACAGGTTGACAATCAGTGGGCTATTTATCAAACGATGATGGTCGGTACAACAGGATTTGCATTTAGTGTGGGTTACATATTATTTCTACCCTTATTAAGCACGTTCTCACAGATTATTTTATTATTAATTCTTGCTACATTAGCTGTCGCATTTCTTCCTATACTTTCTGTTTTTTTACCCGCTTACATTATTTATATATCAGCGTTTATATTTCCTATTGTTTTCTGGATATATAATTTACCACCGGAAAAAGCCTATCCCATAGCAACATTACTTGCCGTGACCTATTGTATGCTGGTCGTCATATCCAGTTATTATTCAAAGGCACTGCTTGAAGCTTTTGGTCTCGCTGGCGAAGTTAACGGACAAGTAAAATATCTATACGACATTATAGATAAAACTAAAACGCTAAACGTAAAGCTTAAGAAAGATATCTATGAATATATAAAGAAGAATGATTCTGTATCCAGACAGAAAGAACAGGCCGAAGTCACATTACAATC
Source organism: Gammaproteobacteria bacterium (assembly GCA_041601315.1). Classification (GTDB taxonomy): domain Bacteria; phylum Pseudomonadota; class Gammaproteobacteria; order Eutrophobiales; family Eutrophobiaceae; genus UBA7359. Next base: position 2,656 of record JBFIIJ010000134.1, on the reverse strand, counting down.
TATCGGTGAAGGTGTTATTTCAACAGATCAGTTTGGTAGAGTTAATTATATAAATCCCATTGCAGAAATTTATACTGGCTGGAATGCGAAAGAAATTAACGGCATGTATTTATCGACTATATTAAATCTTGTCGATGAATCTACTCATATAAGATTGCCTAATCCAGTTGATCTATGTCTGGAAAAATGTTTAGCCATCAATAGCACTGATAGTTCAATTTTAATCAGACGTGATGGGCTTGAATATGCCATTGAATATAGCACTACACCTATAATGGATGAGGATACGTTATCAGGCTCGGTTATGATTTTTCGTGACGTGACTGAAAAACGCACGATGCAAAAGACGCTTGACTGGCAAGCAAAGCATGATCCTTTAACCGGATTAATTAATCGTCGAGAATTTGATAATCGTTTAAACAAAATAATTTCTAATCCTGATAAATCAGAACGTGAGCATGCACTATGCTTTATTGATCTTGATCGCTTCAAACTGATTAATGATAGTTGCGGCCATCAGGCTGGAGATGAATTATTAAAGAAAATTTCTAATCGACTGAAAAAGATAGCACGCGACACAGACACCATTGCCCGTCTGGGGGGCGATGAGTTTGCCGTTCTTATGTACAGTTGTAATATCGACAAAGCAAAATTAATTGCAGAAATCTTTCGAGAAGAAGCATTCAATATCAAATTTAACTGGTATGGAAAACATTTCTCCATAACGGCCAGCATTGGTATTGTCCCGCTGAATGAATCAACAGAATCACTGACGGAATTACAAAGAGTTGCGGATCTGGTTTGCTATCGAGCTAAAGGTGCTGGCGGCAACAGAATAGAAGTTTATGAAGAAGGGAAAACAGAACAAAAGAAACATAGTGGCGAATTAAAAATACTTGAAGAACTGCAGGATAATCTTGAAAAAGAAAAATTCAAAATTTACACGCAACAAATTCAACCTCTTGATTCATTAAATGATACTTTATTTTATGAAGTACTACTTAGAATGAATAACACTGAAGGAGAGTTACTTCCCGCTAAACATTTTCTTCATACCGCGAAAGTATACCATATGCTTGCTGCAATAGATGACTGGGTACTTAAAGTGGTAATGGAAATGATTGCTTACGGCAGCCCTTTATTTAATAAAGCACATATCATCAGCATTAATCTTTCGGAACAATCTATTTATAATGAAAACTTTATAAAACATACCATTAATATGTTTAACGAATATAATATTCCTGCCGGAAACATTTGTTTTGAGATAAATGAATGTCAATTTAGTAATTCGATGGAGCTCTTTAATCGTTTCGTCACATTAATAAAACGGCAAGGCTGCAAGGTTGCTTTAGACGATTTTAATTACAACCCTAGCAGCATAAATTCAATAAAGCAGTTAGGCGTTGATTTCATTAAGATTGATGCTAGAGAATTTGGTGATATAAACGATTGTAAAAATTACAATTACAAATTGCTCGAATCTATTAATGGCATTAATCATTTAGTCGGTGCACAAACCATCATTAAATGTATTGATAATCCCGGGATTATTGAATCTTTATTTGAAATCGGCACAGATTACATTCAAGGCTATTCAGTTGAACCACCTCAAGCTTTAAACAACATATAATATTTATTTTTTTAAAAGCAAGGGCAAGGTTATAGTTTGCACAAACAAAGTAAATATAACAACGCCATAAGCAATAGATTGGATTGTGTACCAGTAATCCAGGCTTAATGGTAGAGACAAGGCTAAAGCCAAGGTAACTGTTCCACGCACTCCACCCCATGTCAGAATCGTTTGCTGTTTTAAAGTAAACGGTTCGACACGTGGAAGATAATTAAAAAATGGAAACACACCAAAAATAACAGTGGCCCTTGATAGTAAAACCGCAGTTATTCCAATCAATATGGCTAACCATTGATCAATAAACATGCTTAACGTAATGGTAATCCCCGCCAGAATATAAATCATTGATTCTGCTATCCAACCGAGTAAATTCCAAAATTGATTTAAAAACTTATTATCAAATTTTTCATCACACAAACACCGCACTGTAATCCCACAAACAAGTACAGATATAACACCGGAAAAATTAAAAATATCTTCGGATATGATAAAAGAGCTATAGGCCGAAATAATGCTAAGCAAAACAAATATTTGTTGTGAATCTAATAGCCTTACTACCAAGTACACTATAAAGCCGACAACAATACCAATGATCATCCCGCCAAATAATACTTCTGAAAAGCGCATTAACAGCATATGCCAACTTGTAGAAGCCTGATTGTTTGTTGCTATGGCTATCAATATACTAAATAACACAATAGCAGTAGTGTCATTAAATAAGCTCTCACCTTCTAAAATAAGTTGTAACCTTTCAGATGCATTCGATTTTTTTAAGATAGTCAATATAGAAGCAGGATCAGTTGCCGACAATAAGGCTCCCGCTATAAAAGCAGCCATCCATGGAAACCCTGCCGCATGATCTATTCCAGTATATAAACATACTGCTGTTATTACTGTAGATAACAACATCAGTGGCAACGCCATAATAAATATAGGAATACTATTATTTAGTAATTCTTTAACATTGATATCAATAGCAGATTTGAAAATTAAAATGGGAAGAAAGCCATAAAAGATAATCGT
>JBFIIJ010000133.1:0-6466 GCA_041601315.1 Gammaproteobacteria bacterium | reverse complement strand
TTTGCACAAAAAAAAATCGATGATAAACAATATGCCGAATTAAAACGCCAGGTTAATGAATTCAGACGCGCACATGCATCTGAAACTGAAAGTGGCGAATCCGGCGGAGCTGATTCGACTGTCTTTTCACAAGACTCAGTAGTCGAAAACAATAGTTCAAACTCAGGAAGTGCTACTGCACCCGACTCAACTGTCGTCATGAGTGAAGAAGAAAAATCAACGCAGAACGGAAATACAAATACAGCAACTGATAGCTCTGATTTTTTTGATATCAGTATGCCTGGCGCTAACACATCAACACCTTCTATCACTTCAGCAACCGGTCCAGCTGGGACAGAATGGAATGACCCATCTGCCACATCTACAGGTGATTTAAGTGGTGGTTATGGTGTAGGTTCGATCATTAAGCAACGCTTTAAGCTTGAAAAAGTGCTTGGTATAGGCGGTATGGGTAAAGTATATAAAGCACTTGATTTACTTAAAGCTGAAGCAAAAGATAAAAAACCACACGTTGCGATCAAGCTATTAAATGATGACTTTAAAGATCATCCTGAAGCATTCATCTCACTGCAACGTGAAGCAAGCCGACAACAAAAGCTAGCCCACCCGAATATTGCAACCATCTATGATTTCGATCGTGTTGGTGGTCCAAATACTCCTGTCTACATCACCATGGAATTGATGGAAGGCATGGAACTTAAAGATTATATAAAGAAAGTTGTTCGTCCCAAGGGTGGATTAGATTTTGATGAAGCCTTTGAAATAATCAAACAACTCGGCGCCGGTTTAATCTATGCGCATAATCTTCGGTTGGTACATTCCGATTTTAAACCGGGCAATGCGTTTATGTGTGATGACGGTACCGTTAAAACACTGGATTTTGGTATCGCGCGTGCTGTTAAAAATCCGGTTACGGGAGAAGCAGAAAAAACACTATTTGACCCCGGTAAACTTGGCGCACTAACACCGGCTTATGCCAGCCTTGAAATGCTGGAAGGTGAAGAACCTGATACTCGTGATGATACTTATGCTTTAGGTTGTACCGCCTATGAACTATTAACGACCAAGCACCCATTCAATAAATTGCCAGCAAATAAGGCGAAAGAAAATAATCTTATTCCGCCTTACATAAAAAAATTAAATAAAAAACAAAACCGTGCCTTACGTCGTTCTGTTGCCTTTAAACGCGAGGATCGAAGCCCTACCGTTGCTCACTTCCTCGAAGAATTAGAAGGTAAAGCTACATGGTATAAAAACCCCTTTGTTATTGCCGCGGGAGTATTACTTATCATCGGCATGATGCTGATTGCCCCGGCAATGGATTATCTACATCAGAAAGAACTAGAAAGCATGGTTGCTGAAATTAATTCTGGAGGCGAACAAGTCATTGTTGCGAAGCTGGATGAAATTTTACTTTTAGAAAAAGCGGATCAATCAACCGTTACTGATGAAGCAAAAGATGCGATACAAAATTACTTCAGCGATAAAATTGCTGGTTTAATAGATGCCAGTGAAGATGCATATAATTTTCCTGCTGCAGAAGCAACTATTGAAGAGATTGCAAAATTTTATCCCGACTCAATATTTTTACAGGAAAAAACGGCATTAGTAACAACGAGTAAAAAACAGGTTATCGGCGATTTAAATACGCAATACATTGCCGCATTAAAAGATCCTGGTCTGATTGATAACACCAGAAATATTCTGGATGAAATTAGAAAAATTGATCCAGTTCACCCCCTACTTGAAGATCCAAGACCTAGTAACGCGTATCGTCTTCTCGCATTAGATAAGTTTGAAGCAAACGAATTCGACGTTGCGCTTTCATTAGTTAAATCTGGCATGGTAACCGCTAAAGATGATCCGAGACTAGTCGACTTGGAAACCAAAATTTTACGTGCGCAAAAAGTTGCACAACTTGAATCAGAATTAAGCGTAGTACAAGGTCAACTCACATCATTAACTGACTATAAAGTACAAGAAGCAAGTATCGTTGAATTGGCAGGACTAAAACCGGACAGTGAGCTGATTGCATCACTTTCTGCATCTTTTAAACCTGTTGTCGAAGCCGAACTTAAAACAATCAACACTTCAGGAACTCGCGATGATGCAAATGCATTTGCATCTGACTTTGGCGATTTAATGAATGGCTTGCAACTCAACCAACAATTAACTGAAATAAAACTGGCGCACCTTAAAGGTGATGCGCGTAAACAAGCTATTACAGAATTTGCTAATACTGACATAAGTAATATTGAGTCAGCATTAGCTAATGCTCAACCTGAAAATGCGCAATGGGAAACAAGTTTATTGAAAAACATTCAGGAATTGGCAAGCTTGGTAAATGAAGATAAAAGCATTAGTTCAAGTCTGGAACAATTCCGTAGTCAAATAGCAGATATATATATCGCAAAAGCTAACGAGACTTTCCAAGCTGACCGTATTGATGCAGCAGAAAGTTTTGTTGATGTTGGCGAACGATTTGCTCCAGGCTTTCAAGATTTACTGGACATGCGTAATGCTGTCACGAGTGCGAGAGAGGAATCAGATCGTAAAGCACGTGTTGAAGCTGCCAAGACTGACCTCAAGACATATACTGATGCAGACAATATTACCGAAGCATTGAAACTGTTTGAACAGTTGAAAGCCGATCTCCCTGAAACGGACAATTATATTTATGTTGAGGCGCCGCAATTACTGGCTGACAGCCATGCCAGACTTGCGCAAAAAAGTGCTGCAACAAAAGATTTTGTTACAGCTTACGCTTTTGTATCTAAAGGTTTGGAAATTGATCCAACGAATATTGAATTGGGGAATTTGAAAACCGAATACCAATCTGAAGCGAATATTGTTGAGTTGACTGAGCTTTTTAAAACTGCAACGACATTTCCGACCGACGTAAAATTGAAAATAAGTCAAATCGAAAATGGAAATCCTGCGCGCTATGCTGAATTTAGTAAAGCATCAGCAAAAACATTATCAGATCGTATCAATGCGCTTCGAACAACAAATGAAAATGCAGCCGCTGGCCTGGCGCAAAGTGCTGCCGGATTATTCCCGGCAAATGCAATCTTGGCTGAACTAAGAAATCAGCTACAAATTAAACCATGGCCAGGCCTTGCTGCTGCTCAAGCAGCACTTTCGTCAAATAACCTGACTCAAGCGACACAACTACAACTGGCAGCCCAAGAAGAATTCTCAGCCTACCCGGATTTTGGAAAATTTTCTGAAACACTAAAGGCGAAAGTTGAAGCTGCTAACCAAGAGTTCGATGCTTATTTAAAAGATAAAGAAGCGGCAGCGGCAAGTGAAAATTATGATGACCTCAGACTAAGTAAAAAGATATTTGAGCGTCTAAAAAATAATTGGATAGATAATCCTGATTATACGGCTGAAGAGACAGCATTAGATCAGTTAATAGCTAAATATAAACCTGTCAGTAAGCCTAAAATCAGACAAAAAGAAGAAGAACTTACTGTGGCTGCTGTCACGCCAGAAGGCGGTAGCGCAACAGCAGCAGCAGCTTGGAAACCTATCGCGAGTGATTCTGAATGCACATCAAGATTAGCGGGATATGGTAAACGAGCAAAAGCTATTTGTTTCGATATGATTCACTCATCTGCTCGCGGCCCATTAATGGTTGTTGTTCCTAATGGTGAAGGCATTGAAAAACCTTTTGCTATAGCCAAGTATGAAATATCCGTCAGTGACTGGAGTAAGTATTGTATTCTCAGCGGAACCTGTCAGCCGATTAAAGATAAGGATCGCAGCAATGATCCAATGACAGGTATTACGTTGCAGCAAGCTCAGGATTACGCTACCTGGTTATCTGAACGCACAGGCAAAACATATCGCATTCCAACTAAAGAGGAATGGGAATATGCAGCCAATGCTGGCGGAGCTCAGCCTAAAAAAGATTTTAATTGTCGTGTATCAGTTAGTGAAAAATTGATCAAAGGTACGGGTGTTGTAAGTGTGAAGTCCGGCAAATCAAATGGTTGGGGCTTAAAGAACTATGTCGGTAACGTACAGGAATGGGTTATCGATGGAAACACTACAACTGCACGCGGAGGAGCATTCACTGATGCTCATTCAAAATGCGAGATTTCTCTGGAACGTAATCATAATGGCAGCGCTGATGAAGCAACAGGCTTTCGATTACTTCGTGAAGATGTTGGCTAAATAAAAAAGGTTTTAAATGAGCACAAAAACATTACGTGGACTGGCAAAGGATTATGCCAAAGGAGCAATCGGTAAAGATGTTTACCGTAAATCACGCGCAGAACTAATCAAAGCCATTGTCGAAGGCAATGTTGCTGTAACGCCTATCGACTATGAGGCACCACTCAAACCTGATAATGATATTGAGGATGCTATTACTGAGGGCATTCAACGTGATAAAACAGAAATTACTGCGCCTCAACAAAAACCATCCAGACCAGTAGCTAAAAATGACTCTCCTGTTATAAAACAAAATGTAAAAACTAAAGTAAATAATAAAAAATCTCCTTTTATTTTCATATTAGTCAGTTGCATTATTGTTATATCGCTGATTCTGCTTGTTGTTCTTTTTTATCCTAAACCACCAGTATCAAATTCTGAAAATGTGTCTGAAACATCCGATATAGCAAGTAATTCGACTACTACCGCAACAGATGATGATGCAGACGACTCAGAAGAAGCTGCAGCAGGAGAAACATTGATGGCAAATTTCCTACGTGAAAAGAACTGGTCAGAGGAAAGCATCAATAAATTTACTGACGCATGGGCAACTTTGACAGCAGAAGAAAAGATGTCAGCAAGTCAGACTAAGCGAATGCAACGAATGAAAGATTCCATCTATAAACAATTCCTCGAAGGAAAAGCACTAGCAAGTATTGATAGTGAAAAAGCAAAGATGAAACAACAAAAATTAATCGACTTTGCTGCCGCTATCGGAATTGATGATTCTCGACTTATTCTTGAATAGATAAATACAATTCAGTTAGTTCTGAATTATTGATTCTATTCTTCTGGAAAATCTTCCTCAAATCCTCCGCCATTGACCTGACTGGTTCGTTTTTCAAAGTAAGCATTCTTTATAAAGTCATATTCATCAAGTGATGCTTCACCAATCAAATCTTGTGTACTTAAAATATCAGATTTAAAATCGACGTATTCAACCGTAAGCAAACCAGCCCTAGTCGCATCATCATCAACATAAGCTATTGGACTAAATACACTGCGGTCAACGGCAAAACCAGCCACATCTCTCACTGATGCAGGACCAAAGAATGGCAATACCAAATAAGGACCTGATCCCATACCCCAATGTGCTAATGTTTGCCCGAAATCTTCTTTACTTGAATGCAAGTTTCCTTCTGAAGCAACGTCAAAAAACCCAAATAAACCTATTGTAGAATTAAGAAATAAACGTACTGTGTCGTTTGCAGCCTGATTAAATTCAAATTGAAGCAAATCATTTGCAATTACTGAGACTTGACGAAGATTACTAAAAAAATTACTGACACCATCGTCAATAATATCTGGAGTAATGAAATCGTAAACTTTACCGACAGGTTCCATAATAAAGTCATCTATCGTTTCGTTGAATGAAAAAACACCACGATTAAATCCTTCCCAAGGATCCCGTTCATCCAATGAACCTGTTGTGGCACAGGCAGATAAAAAAAGCATGCTAGAAACGACCAAAGACACTTTAAAAGTAGACACGAATTTATTATTCATTATTGTTCCCTATCGCGTGATATTTACTATTACTTTGTTGTGATAACCTCTTGTAAGCGCAAGATTACTATACGGTCACATGAAAATCTATTGTAAAAAATAGAGTTATATCAATAACTTATTTGTTATTTGCCAAATAAAACTTTCTATTCAACATCTTGTGACAAAAAGTTAAACTAGTTTCACAACTACAATTATTTTATAGAACAATATGGAAAAGACTGAAAATATCGATTTTGATGAACTGGAAAAATTTTCGTCCAGAGCGAATCAATGGTGGGATAGCAACGGTGAATTTAAAACATTGCATCATATCAATCCCGTTCGCTTACGATTTATAACAAATAATATTTCCTTAAAGGATATACATATTTTAGATATCGGTTGTGGTGGCGGTATCCTGGCTGAAGCTATGGCAAAACAAGCAGCAAATGTAACAGGCATAGATGCAAGTAAAGAAAATATCAACATAGCTACAAAACATGCTTCTGAGAATGAACTTGAAATAAATTATCTTTCGACAACTGCCGAAGCATTTTCTGAAACCAATCAGGAAAAGTTTGATTTGATAACATGCATGGAATTACTCGAACATGTGCCCGACCCGACATCAATTATTCAAGCTTGCTCCAAAATGATCAAACCCGGTGGACATGTTATGTTTTCAACCATTAACCGAAACATTAAAGCCTATATGCTCGCTGTATTAACCGGAGAATACTTACTCAAGCTTTTACCC
>JBFIIJ010000132.1:0-6486 GCA_041601315.1 Gammaproteobacteria bacterium | reverse complement strand
GTTCTGGAAAAAGCCTTGCAAAAAACAGATGTTGATATTCAAAGTTTTTCGAGTCCAGATGAAGTTTTAAAAAAGTTACGGCATGAACAACCCGATGTCATTATTTCTGACATTCGTATGCCGGGAATGGATGGCATTACTATGTTGGAACAGATTAAACAACAGTCACCTGATATTCCGGTCATTATTATGACTGCGTATTCTGATCTTGATAGAGCTGTTTCGGCATTTCAAGGTGGTGCATATGAATATCTTTCCAAACCATTTGATGTTGATGAAGTGGTGAGTCTCGTTAAGCGAGCAATTACACATAAACAAAAAAATAGTGCTGCTCCAGTTGTAGATTCTTTGGAAGAAAATACATCGATTATTGGTTCGGCGCCGGCGATGCAGGAAGTATTCAAAGCAATCGGTAGACTTTCAAACTCTAACTTCACCGTTTTAATCACAGGTGAGTCAGGTACTGGTAAAGAACTGGTAGCAAGTGCATTACATATGCATAGTCCAAGATCAAACAACCCTTTTATCGCGATTAACACAGCAGCAATACCAAAAGACTTACTTGAATCAGAATTGTTTGGCCATGAAAAAGGTGCGTTTACCGGAGCAACAGCACAACGACTTGGCCGTTTTGAACAGGCGAACGGCGGCACACTTTTTCTTGATGAAATTGGTGACATGCCTGCTGAATTACAAACACGCTTATTACGTATTCTTGCTGAAGGTGAGTTTTACCGCGTTGGTGGACATATACCCATTAAAGTTAATGTGCGAGTAATAGCGGCAACACATCAAAATCTGGAACTTCTTGTTAAAGAAGGAAAGTTTCGTGAAGATTTGTTACATCGTTTGAATGTAATTAGAGTTCACGTACCTTCGCTACGAGAAAGAAAGATAGATATTATTGAGTTAACTAAACATTTTCTGAAATTGGCAGCTATTGAATTAGGTGAAGAAGTTAAACAGCTAACATCTGAAACGGAAAACTACCTTACGAATTTACCTTGGCCTGGAAATGTCAGACAGCTTGAAAACTTTTGCCGATGGGCAACGGTAATGGCATCAGGTGGAGAAATTCATATTGATGATCTCCCTCCTGAACTTAGACAGGATACTGATGTTGTTGAAGTATCAGATCAGTGGGAATCCACTTTTCGTAAATGGGCTGAATCCAGTTTGTTACAGGGTGATATGGAATTACTGCGAAATGCAGTACCTCGATTTGAAACTATCTTAATTGAAGAAGCTTTAAAAAAATCAGGTGGTCGGCGTCAAGACGCCGCAAAACTTTTAGGTTGGGGAAGAAATACCTTAACCAGAAAGATAAAGCAACTTGGGCTTGAAATATAATAGTGTGCTTTTTTATTAAGTATTTAAGCTTGAAGCCAGGCGGCTACTTGTTTTGCATAGTAAGTTAAAATGCCATCGGCACCAGCGCGTTTACAAGAAAGCAATGATTCTATAACCGTACTTTTTTCATCTAGCCAGCCATTGTTTGCTGCTGCTTTCAACATGGCGTACTCACCGCTGACATGATAGACGAATGTTGGTTTGCCATAAGTCGTTTTAACACGATAGACAATATCAAGATAAGGTAAACCAGGTTTAACCATGATCATGTCGGCGCCTTCACTCAAATCTAGTTCAACTTCTGTTATCGCTTCATTTGAGTTAGCAGGGTCCATTTGATAAGTATATTTATTACTTCCGCCTAAATTACCAGCAGAGCCTACCGCATCACGAAAAGGACCATAAAAGCTAGACGCGTATTTTGCCGAGTAAGCGAGAATCTTTGTATTTATAAAGTTAGCCGATTCAAGTGCATCACGAATACGACCAATACGACCATCCATCATATCCGATGGCGCAACAATATCCGCGCCGGCTTCAGCGTGAGACAGTGCTTGTTTTACTAATACTTCGACGGTTTCATCATTAATGACATAGCCATTTTCATCCGTTAACCCGTCCTGACCAGAGAGCGTGAATGGGTCAAGTGCGACATCGGTTATAACGCCAAGATCGGGATAGTGTTGTTTCAGCTGGCGAACTGCATTTTGCAATAAGCCTTCTGGATTCCAGGCTTCTTTTGCATCGTCGCTTTTTTTATTATCTGAAACAACCGGGAACAGAGCAATTGCGGGAATTCCCAGTGCTAATAATGTTTTAGCTTCTTCAAGTAGCAAATCAACACTTAATCTTTCTATGCCGGGCATGGATTCAATTGAGCTGCGTTTGTTTTCCCCTTCAATGATAAACATCGGGTAAATCAAGTCATCGACCGAAATAGAAGATTCACGCATCAGGCGGCGAGAGAACTCATCGCTGCGCATTCTTCTCGGGCGTGATGATGGGAATGTTCCTTTTTTATTTATTTCAGTCATATGTTGCTGAATTTATTGTTGTGTTTATAGTCTACTATGGTCAACAGAGCGTAGTTTAACCCAAAACATATCATGCTACATAATAAAGACTATTAGAATATCATGGATTCTTTCCAGACATTTTTTCTTGAATATCAAGCCGAACTGAGAATGTACAGTTTTGTGGTACTGATATTAATGTTTGCAGGTCTTGAATTAATCTGGCCAAGACGACTCGCAGATAAAAATTCTAAATTCAGACGTCTCAATAATGTTTTATTGTTAAGTGTTAATTTTATTGCAGCTCGTTTTCTGGTTCCGCTAGCAACGTTTCAGGTTTCTCTAATTTCAGCTGAAAGAGATTTTGGATTGCTTAATCATATTTCCTTGCCAATGTTTTTAAGCGTGTTGTTAACAATCATTATTTTTGACCTTCTCATATACATACAGCACGTTGTGTTCCATAAAATAGATTTTCTCTGGCGAGTTCACCGTGTGCACCATACTGATCTGGAATTTGATGTAACAACCGGGATTCGTTTTCATCCGATCGAAATTGTTTTATCTATGTTGTATAAACTTGTTGCTGTCTATGTAATAGGACCATTGGCATTTTCAATTATTTTGTATGAAATACTGTTGAATGCAGCAGCATTATTTAGTCATAGTAATATTTTACTTAAAACCAGGTTCGATCGTAATTTAAGAAAATTATTTGTTACGCCTGATATGCACCGAATCCATCATTCCGTTTTGCGAAAAGAGACTGACAGTAATTACGGTAATATCTTTTCAATTTGGGATAAAATTTTCAAAACATATCGAGCTTTGCCCGAAGCAGGGTATGATGACATGGTGATCGGGCTTGACAAATTTCGTGATGCTTCATCTGGGCAAGTACTACAATTATTAAAAAATCCATTTACTACGGGTAGATAACAATGAATCAAGAAAACGCTGTTCTGGAAAGATATTCTGAAGGTGCAAATGAACGTCAGGAAGCCTTGTGTTGTCCTGTCGATTATCAAACCGATTTATTAAAAATATTACCTGAAGAAATAATTGAAAAAGATTACGGTTGTGGTGATCCATCTCGCTATGTACGGGAAGGTGATGTTGTACTCGATCTCGGAAGTGGTAGTGGCAAGATATGTTATATGGCTGCGCAATTAGTTGGTGACAATGGCAAGATAATTGGTGTTGATATGAATAATGATATGTTGTCTCTTGCACGAAAATATCAGCAAGAGATGGCGGATAAAATTGGTAGCGATCGAGTTCAGTTTTTAAAAGGAAAAATACAGGATTTAGCATTAGACGTTGATGCAATGGAAACATGGTTGAAATCAAATCCTGTCACAAACGCAGATGATTTATCAAAGCTTGAAAGTTGGAAATTAAATCAAACGAAAAAAACACCACTCATTGCCGATAACTCCGTTGATCTGGTTATTTCAAATTGTGTTTTAAATTTAGTCAGTGATATTGAAAAACAGCAGTTAGTAAATGAAATATTTCGAGTTGTTAAACCAGGCGGACGAATTGCTATATCAGACATTATCAGTGATGAATTTATTCCTGATCATTTGAAAGCAGACAAAGAGTTGTGGAGCGGTTGTATCTCGGGTGCTTTTCAGGAGCAGGAAATGCTGCAAATGTTCCATGATGCCGGTTTTATTGCGGTATCCTATGATAAGTGGGCAGACGCGCCATGGCAGGTGGTCGAAGGCATTGAGTTTCGTTCAGCAACATTAACAGCTATAAAACGTGAACAAACTGACTGTATCGATAAAGGACATGCTGTTATTTATCGCGGCCCGTACAGTTTTGTTATTGATGATGAAGATCATGAGTTTCCCAGAGGTGAGAGAATGGCGGTATGTGAACGTACGTTTAATGTATTGAGTAATGAACCTTATAAAGACGACTTTATTGGTATCATTCCTGCAGTTGAAAAAGAACCAAAAGCATGGTGTGCGCCGGCAGGAACAAAAAGACCTGCAGCAGAAACTAAAGGTGGCATGCATACAATCAATACGGAAGGTTCTTCGTGTTGTTAAACAAATAAAGGTGAAATCATGACAGCAACAATAATAGACGGAAAAAAAATCTCTGAGATTGTAAGAGAGGAATGGAAGGAACGTACTGATAGGCTTAAAGCTAAGGGAGTGCTTCCGGGTCTTGCCGTCATTATTGTAGGAGACAATCCAGCATCAAAACTTTATGTGAACAATAAAATTAAAGCTTGTCACAATGTGGGTTTACATTCTGAGGTACATGATCTTCCAGAAGATGTATCAGAAAAAATGTTGCTCAAATTAATTGAAGAACTAAATCAGGCAAAAAAAATAAATGGAATACTGGTGCAATTACCATTACCAAAACACATTGATGAAAGTAAGATTCTTGAAGCGATTAAACAGGATAAGGATGTAGATGGTTTTCATCTATACAATGTCGGTGCTTTAATGACGGGTAATACTGTATTTCCACCTTGCACACCTTTTGGTGTGATGCGTATGTTGAGTTATTGCGAGATCCCTATAGCTGGACAAAATGCTGTTGTTGTTGGAAGAAGCAACATTGTTGGTAAGCCGATGGCGATGTTGTTATTACAAGAAGATGCAACAGTTACGATTTGTACATCAAAGACGAAAGAACTTATTAGTCATACAAAGCAAGCAGACATATTAGTTGTTGCGACAGGAAGACCTGAAATGATTAAGGCTGAACATGTCAAACAAGGTGCAGTGGTCATTGATGTGGGTATTAATCGACGTGATGATGGAAAACTGGTTGGTGATGTTGATTTTGATGAAGTCAAAGAAGTGGCCAGTCATATCACACCTGTCCCGGGTGGTGTTGGTCCGATGACGATTACTATGTTGGTTGCGAATACAGTTATGGCTGCTGAAAGAGATAGCGGTAATTCACCAACAGATTGATCTTCCCACCTTTTTTCTAACATTACTCAATAATGTTGTTAATGCAATAGTACTTACTACATTGTTGCGTATTGCCATTTCATAAATATATCAATTCTGCAATAAGAATTAATTTCAGGATTAATATATGATTTATATTTCTTCCATACTTGATTTTTTCTATTGATAACTTGTAGTGTATGGTGGTTAATTTGAAATTAAACATATGTAATTAAAATATCTCTGGATTCTATAAATGAGAACAATAGCGAAGTCGGATGGAAAAAAGGCATTTTCTATCCTGATAGTTGATGACGAACCAGGGATACAGGAATTTCTTAAACGTGCATTATCAAAAATATATGGTCTTGTCGAAGTTGCTTCGTCTGCTGAGGAAGCAGACGCATTACGTACAGAACATTATTTCGATTTATTAATAATAGATATTTGTCTACCTGGTCAATCAGGTGTTGATTGGTTGAAGTCTATTGCTGATCAAAACTGTCAGGCCGATATCATTTTCATGACTGCATTTTCCAATATTGATAATGCAATTGAAGCTCTTCGTATTGGTGCTTTCGACTTTATATTGAAACCATTTAGGTTGGAAGAAATGACGGCTTCTGTCGATCGTTGTTTAGACAGACGTCGTTTGGAAAGAGAAAACTTTGTTCTAAGACGACAAGTTGATGAACTTTATTCTTTTGAAGGCATGATCGGTGGTAGTGCTCTGGTGCAGGAAATGTGTCAATTGATTAAACGTGTCGCACCAACACCTTCACTTGTTTTAATTGAAGGGGAATCAGGTACAGGGAAAGAATTAGTAGCTAATGCTATTCACAAAGAGAGTCATTGCAAAGGTCCATTTGTTCCAGTGAATTGCGGAGCGATTGCACCAGATTTAATTGAATCTGAATTTTTTGGACATAAGAAAGGTGCCTTTACTGGGGCCGATCAAGCACGGGAAGGACTTTTCTCATATGCTGATGGCGGTACATTATTTCTAGATGAGATTGGCGAAATGCCTTTAGTTATGCAAGCTAAATTTTTACGTGTTCTTGAAGAACAATCCATTAGACCTATTGGAACTGAACGTGAAATGCCGATTAATGTCCGTGTTGTAGCAGCAACGAACCGTAATTTAAAACAAGATGTTGCTGACGGAAAGTTTAGAGAAGATTTATATTATCGACTTAATG
>JBFIIJ010000131.1:0-6562 GCA_041601315.1 Gammaproteobacteria bacterium | reverse complement strand
GACAAATTGAGACTGAGGAAAGAATAAAAAATGCTGAAAATTGATAAGACCACATTTTAGGTATTGATTTATTTTTTTTAATTACCTGAAATATATTAAATAATTTTCAATACAATCAAAATTAAATTGTCCTGAACAAGCATGTCTGATTCTAATTTAGAAAGAATATTAATAATCGATGATAGCTCTGATTATCGTAAATTAATAAAAACTTTTATTAATAAGTTATTACCCAGCGTTGAAATCATTGAATACGACCCGGTTTTTGAAGGTGTCCCAGACGACAACTTTAATTGGTCAGAAATAGACGTGCTTTTACTTGATTATCATCTATCAATTGTTGGCACAACAGGACTGGATATCCTACACAAAAATCATAAAAAAAACTCATTCCCGGCAACGATCATGCTTACTGGCGCAGGAACAGAAGAAATAGCGATTCGTGCAATTAATTTGGGAATTTATGAATACCAACCCAAACAATCTTTAACTAAAGACAAATTAAAACAATCCATCATTCATGCATGGGAAGACAAGAAAACACAACGTAAAAAGAAACAGGAAATTACGCAACATAACAGAGCTTTTAGTAAAGAAGTGTTTTATGAAAATCTTGAGCAAGTCTCTGTCTATAAAGAAACTGAACGAGCTCTTGTCATTATAAAGCCTGATGACATTGAAACATTGGAAGAAGAGATTGGAATCATAGGCAGAGACAACTTGGTAAATCATATTGCTAAAAACAGTTTTGAAGTATTTAAGCTAGGTGCATGCAACCCTAATATCACTCGAATAAGTGATACAGAAATTGGTGTGCAAATAGACTATCCAATCAATCAAGAAACGCTTGATTTTAACATGCAAGGTTTATCTAAACATCTTTCTAAATGCACTTTCAAATTTTCGGAAGAAAAATATAAGTTTTCAGTCAGCATTGGTGTATTAAAACTGGGAATGTTTAATGAACCTGCAGAACGATTAATTCATATCGCTTCCACTGCTTGTAAATACGCTAGCAAAACAGAAGGGAATTCTCATTATATCTGGAAAGAAACTGATGTTGTTCCGGAAGTCAAAAAGGATGCTGTTGTTTTAGAACAAATCACCAAAGATAAAATAGATACTGCTGCAGCTAAAGAAAAAGAAAATCTAGAACTTGATCTAAAGGCAGCAGCTGAGGCAAAACAAAAAGCTGAAACTGCAATACAAGCTGAACAAGAAGCAAAGAAAGAACTGGAAGCCAAATTAAAAATTGCTGAAGAAGCTAAAGCAAAAGCCGAAGCTGAATTAAAACTAGCTGCTGAGGCAAAACAAAAAGCTGAAGCCGAAGCTAAAATGCTTGCGCAGGAAGAAGCACGAAAGAAAGCTGAAGCCGAATTAAAAAGCCAGGAAGAAGCGCGAATTCAGGCTGAACAAAAAGCGAAAGAAGAAGCTGAAATAGAAGCCAACAAAAGAGCACAAGCTGAAATCTTAGCCGCACAAGAAGCAATAGAGAAAGCAAATGCAGAGGAAAAAGCTCAAGCTGAGCTAAGGGCAGATCAGGAAGCTAAACAAAGACTCGAAGCTGAATTAAAAGCTGAAGCTGAAGCAAAGGCAAAAGCACAAGCCGAGCTAAGAGCTGAACAAGAAGCCAAACAAAGACTCGAAGCTGAATTAAAAGCTGAAGCTGAAGCAAAGGCAAAAGCACAAGCCGAGCTAAGAGCTGAACAAGAAGCCAAAGAAAAAGAGGAAGCCAAATTAAAAGCGATTGCAGAAGAAAAAGCAAAAGTCGAAGCTGAAATACGAGCTGAACAAGAAGCAAATGCAAAACTTCAAGCCGAAGCTGAAATAAAGTCTGCACGTGAGGAAAAAGCAAAACTAGAGGCTGAGTTAAAAGCAATTGGAGAAGCAAAAGAAAAAGCTGAAGCGGAAATGAAAGCCGCCAGAGAGGAAAAAGAAAAACTGGAAGCTCAACTAAAAGCTTTCACAGAGGCAAAATCAAAAGCCGAAACCGATGCCAAAACAGTAGAATCAATAAAAGAAGTTAAACAAAATATAGACACAAAAGAGGAAGAAACAGAAAAACAGTCTGAGCCTCTTCAAGGTGACGCCAACAGTAATCAGCAAAAAAGTGAACAAAATCTTGATGACGAAACTAAAGAAAATGAATCACCAGATGAATCACTAAAAAACATTGAAGAACAAATAAAAAAATTAATTGATGAAAATCGAATTACTCAAACTTATCAACCGATCATCGCTATGTTTGGTGACGAAGATGAAGCAAAAGAAATATACAAGACGGGACTTCAAGTCACATCTGAAAGCAATGAACTTAATGAGCACCTATCTGATACATCAATCTTTTCAGTATCATTACAACAAACAATTAACGAATGGATTTTAAGACAGGTTTTTCTACGTATAACTGAAAGTGGAACAACTAAGTGCCAATATATGTTTGTCATTACTGTATCTGAGTCATGGTTCTCGGATATTGCACTATTTCAGTGGTTACAAAAAATATTATCGCAAACAAAAAAATATAATCCGGGGAAAGCTATTATATTAGATGTCCCTATAGATATATTTATCAAACATCAAAATCGAGCAGAAGCATTGATTAGTACATTGCGTAAATCTCATCATTTTACTATTGCACTTTCAAATATCCATGCCGTTGATAATATTATTGAACATTGTTCGTTAATTTCGCCGAAATTATTAGTAATGAATATCGAGCAATTAAAAAAATTATCGGAAACACTTGCTCCTCAAAACCAACAGGCAAATCATGAAGACGGTGATGATGGTGAAGAAAGTGAAAAACTAAACTTGCTTCAATATTTAAAGTCAAAAAATATTCGTCTCATTACTTCTGGCGTAGAAGACTCAACAATATTAACCGATGCAATTACTGCTGGCAGCGACTATACAATTGGAAGTTTTGTCGGTGATATACAGGATAATCTGGTTGAATCTAAAGCTGTGGAATCATTTGAATTAACTTGATAATGAAACTTAGCAGATTAATAGCATCTATCTTTATTATCTATCCCTTGTTCGGATATGCCGACTTTTATGAAGGTGGGCAAGCTTATATAAAGGGTGATTACGAAACAGCTGCAAACGAATTTATCCCGCTTGCAGAACGAGGTGATCACCGTGCCATGTATGCTTTAGGTTCAATGTATGCTGCCGGACATGGTGTCGAAAAAAATTTAAAGAAAGCGTACAAACTATTTTTAGAAGCTGCTAAAAATGGACGAGCAGATGCAATGTACAAACTAGGTCTAATGTACGAGCAAGGAGTCGTAGTCAAACAAGATCCTAAAAAAGCAGTTCGTTACTTTCGAAAGTCAGCAAAAAAAGGTTACCCATTGGCACAATATAAATTTGGTCTTATGTATGAACAGGGTTTGGGAGTAAAACAGAACGTTATTAATGCCTATGCCTGGCTTGTTATAGCTGGACATTATTTCATTTACGACATGACTAATTCTGATAACCAAAACAGCGAATCAAATGATAGTCCAAAAGGTCAACTATTACTTTTTCAACAAAAGGAAAAAGATAAGATTTTTAATGACATCACGGATCATCTTCAAACACTTAAGCAAAATATGGACGCTGAACAAACCAAGCAAGTCAAAGATAAAGTAGTCAAACTAAGTAAGTACAGAATGCAATATCATCCTGAACAAATTAAAAACCTTAAAATTGAACCTAAAATTGAAAATTTATTTCTACCTGAAACACTTTATTAAGGCTCTTTGCATTTGTCTCCGTTGACTGTATTACATCTCTGAGTATAATCCACTTTAGCTAAGAAATTGGTTTTGTTACAGTTTCTCAACGTTATTAGCAATACTAAATTTCTCAGCAACTAGTATGTTGTCTTTAGTATTTTTAATTTTAAAAAGGAATTGATATGTCTGAGTTAGTAAAAGGTAAGGTTAAATTTTTTAATAATTCAAAAGGTTTTGGTTTTATCGAACAAGAAGAAGGCCCGGATGTTTTCGTTCATTTTAGTGCCATTGTTGGCTCCGGTTTCAGGACACTTGCTGAAGGCCAACAGGTTGAATTTAGCGTAACACAGGGTGAAAAAGGGCCTCAAGCAGAAAACGTAACCGCATTATAAGTTAATATTTAATCGTGCTGTGCTCAATGATTACACACCTTGATTTCCAGACATTATTTTTTATTTCTACTGTCTAAATACTTGAGGCAGCGAGTTTTTTGCTATTGCGGACAGGGCATTAAATAACTTTTCCCGTTAATTATTACGTAGTTAAGTTTATCCACCTCCAATCTTATTTGTCGCAAATCAACGACTTAACGAGAGCTTTAAACTTTTTTAATTAATGATTAAAATAATTTTCTGCTGTATTATGCAACAGATAGTAATCAATATTGATTATTATTGTTAAAAACATAATAAAAGGTGGCACTAACGAATACTGCTGTGCCAATACGGAATATCTATTTAATTTCAAGAGTTTACTGCTTAAAATTAAACATATTATTACGGAAAATACATTTTAAAAAAGCCACCTGTTACTGTGTATATGCTCTGAGGGGAAGCATACATGTCAGATACAGAAATATTATCTCAGGTATTAAATCTTGGGGAGGAATGGCACGTTCAATCAGCTGAGGTTGACCAGCCCTCCAACCGTATTGATATCAATATTGGATTTGGTCCTGCCAAGAAAAAAACATTTTTTGGCCGTAAATCAAACTCTGAAGTTCCAACCATTGCACTACGCCACTTGCCTATTTTCGGCATGCGTACATTTTTACATGTACCTGCTCCGGGCGCTGTCGATAGTGAAAAAGTCTGGAATCCGGCGGGTTCTAAACTAACCAATGAAATGGAAGAGTTTCTAATTGAGATTTTAAATAATTCAAAATCTAATCAGGCAACAGCTAAAATATCCGGTATCACATCAGCCGAAGTACGAGAAATTAGTGAGAGAACGGGGGCAGGAGCAGATAATCTTGCAGATGCACTATATAACGTCGCGTCAGCTGCAAGTTCTGGCTCAATATCAGATTACACGGAAACGAAATCATTTGAATTAATTGAACATAGCGACATACCTGCTGAAACACATGACAACTGGCAACGTGTAATAAGTGGTGATATACCAATTCAAAGTAACGTGGTTGGTTTACAAATGCTGCTTCAACGCATTCGTCAGGATATTGCAAATAACCCATCAGAAATATCACGAATTAAATCCGCCAAACTATTACGTCAGTATTTCGTTAAAAATCAAAAACAACATAAATTAGATCTTGCTCTTATTTCTGGAAACACCGATCAGATAATGACTCAGGATGCTCCTGTGAGTTACTCAACAGCACAAGAAGGTTTCCCTGCTGATAACCACATAATCTGGCAGAAAATCATTAATGGTGACTTACAAATACAAACATCAAATGTTGCGTTACAGATGATGTTGGAACGTGTTAGGCAATCAGTGGAAAGAAATCCATCAGAATCTTCACGTCAGGCAGGAACCAAAATACTGCGTCAATTCTTTATTAAGCATAAAGACAGGTTAGTATCTGAAGCACAACAAATGGGTATTAACATGGGTGCTCCCGTTAATGTTGATGCCACCAACGTTTCTATTCCGACAGAAAATGCCTCATGTTGGCAGGATTTAATTAATGGTTCATTGAAAATCCAAACCAATGCTGTTGGCTTGCAGATGATGATGGAGCGAGTACGTCAGTCGGTTGAAAAAAACAACTCTGAAGCAAACCGATCAGCAGGCATAAAAATTCTGCGTCAATATTTTATTAAGCATCAGGCTTCAGCACAAAACGAAATTCTTCAATTAAACGGTATTAGTGGAACAATACCAACAACAGTGGCTTCAAGTAGTCATGCTACAATTCCTCCAGAAACTCACCCAAGCTGGCAACGATTAATCAATGGTGATCTGGTTCTGGAAACCGATATAGTAGCTCTAAAGATGATGCTGCAAAGTGTAAGAATTTCAATAGAAAAAAACCCAACCGAAGCATCGCGCCAAGCTGGAGCAAAGATTCTTCGTCAATATTTCATTAAACATCAAAGCAAACACATAACTGAACTCAATCAGTTAATTGCCGCATAGGAGAAGTTAGTATTATGTCTACATCTGATATCCACTCAAAAATGATAACCGTTGATCAGGCGAAGGCGGCAATTGAAGCAGGGAAGGTTCTTTGGCTTTCGGGTGATGAAAACCTGCTAAAACAATTACCTAAAGGTCGTTGGGTTGGTGGTTCAATCCCCTACTTCATGTCTGCTGATGGCGGAAAAACAACACGCGATATGATTTATGCTTCGGAACTTGATCCAAGCGTAGCTCGTAGAATTCAGGTCAAGTTTTACAATACAGAAACTATAAAAAATATTGCCAAAGACTCGCCTGATGATGGTTTTACTATACTTTTAATTCCTGCATTTAGTGATTTGCATTTGGCTTATGCGCAAAATGCACCTGAATACGAAGATATGTTTATCAAACCTATCGCTGGTTGGGTAACAGGCTTACATCTTGACGACTTGGGTAGCGTAAAACCT
>JBFIIJ010000130.1:0-6684 GCA_041601315.1 Gammaproteobacteria bacterium | reverse complement strand
GCAATATGCTGGTAAATCAGCTGGTATTGGCTTGGTTGCATTCTTGAGTTTCATGGCCATAGTAAGTGTCAGCTTGGGAGTATTAAACCTTTTACCAGTGCCTTTACTGGATGGCGGGCACTTAATGTATTACCTTATAGAGCTGGTAATCGGAAAACCGGTCTCTGAGGCAATGCAAATAGTTGGACAACAAGTTGGGTTAGTCTTGTTATTAGGGCTAATGAGTATTGCACTCTTTAACGATATTACCCGTCTATTAGGGTAATTTAATTATAAAAATAAATAAGTAACAAATACATGCAACTCATACTTAAGAAATTACTTTATATTTTATTATTAACGCAGTTAATAATTACACCGTCGTTTGCTGCTCAAGAGTTTGTCATCGAAGATATTCGTGTCGAAGGATTAGAGCGAATTACTCCAGGAACAGTCTTTAATTACTTGCCTATGAAAGTGGGAGATAAATTCGATGACTCCCGATCATCAGAAGCGGTCCGAGCATTATTCAAAACCGGTTTATTTGATGATGTGAGGCTTGAAAGAGACGACAATATACTGGTCTTTATTATTAAAGAACGTCCTGCAATAGGTTCAATTACCATGACAGGTAATGAAGATATAAAAACGGATGATTTGCTGGAAAATCTCAAACAATTTGGTTTTGCTGAAGGACGCGTTTTTGTGCAGTCACAATTGGATCAAGTTGAGCAAGAGCTAGAGCGTCAATATTTTTCGCTTGGTAAATATGCGGTTAAGATTGATTCAACGGTGACTGAGCTTGATAATAATCGTGTTGGGATATTGATTGAAGTTTCAGAAGGTCTGGCGGCAAAAATTAAAAAAATTAATATTGTCGGAAATACTGTTTTTGTGGAAAAAAAATTACTTAAGCAATTTAAATTAAGTACTCCAACGCTCTTTTCTTTTTATACAAAGAATGATCAATACTCAAAACAAAAACTCTCAGGTGATTTAGAAGCATTACGTTCCTATTATCTGGATAGTGGTTATCTAAACTTCAATATTGATTCAACACAAGTTTCGATTACTCCCGATAAAAAAGATATTTATATAACCATAAATATTAGTGAAGGTGAGCAATATACGGTCACAGACATTAAATTGGCCGGAGATCTAATCCTGCCTGAAGAAGATTTATTTGAATTAATTTCTATTAATAGTGGCGAACTTTTTTCTCGAAAAGAAGTGACCGATAGTAGTAAGCGATTGACCGAACGACTGGGTGAAGAGGGTTATTCCTTTGCAAATGTTAATTCAATTCCTGACATCAATAAGGATGATAAAACGGTTTCAATTACTTTTTTTGTCGATCCGAGTAAGCGGGTTTATGTTCGCCGAATTAATTTTTCTGGTAATTCAAAAACCAGAGATGAAGTTTTGCGTCGCGAAATGAGACAACAGGAAGGTGCTTGGATTTCAACTGCTCAAGTAGAAAGAGGAAAATTACGCCTACAAAGAACAGGTTATTTTCAGGATGTTAATGTTGATACACCAGCAGTTGCGGGTACAAATGATCAGGTTGACGTGAATTACACCGTTGAAGAAGCACCCGGAGGTAGGATCGGAGCAGGTTTAGGCTTTGCCCAAAGCCAAGGTCTTATACTGAATGCCAGTATTAGTCAGGATAATTTTTTGGGAAGTGGCAAGAGAGTTCAATTCGCGTTCAATAATAGTAGTGTAAATACTAATTATGGCCTAGGTTATGTTAACCCATATTATACTGTTGATGGTATAAGCCGAGGTTTTAATGCATTTTATCGTGTTACTGATGGACAGGATGCTAATCTAGCATTTTATGAAACTAAGGAATTTGGAGGTTCAGTAAATTTTGGAATTCCAGTGTCTGAAGATAATTCGTTTGCAACTGAACTCTCATATAGTAATACCGAGCTTGATATTCAAAGTACTTCTTCATCTCAACTTAAAACGTTTGTAAATCAAAATGGTGACACATACGATTTATTGGTGGCAGCAGCGAGTTTTAGTCATGACACGCGTAATAAGAAAATATTGCCTGACAAAGGTGCGTTGCATAGTATTCGTACAGAAGTATCGCTGCCAAGTTTTGGTAATTCTTTGGAGTTTTACAAACTTGATTTTAAGACACAGTGGTTTAAAGACATTTATGAAGATTTTATTCTTACACTAGGTGCTGATCTTGGTTATGGTGATAGTTACGGTGATACCACAGAGTTACCCTTCTTTAAAAACTTTTTTGCTGGTGGTCCACGTTCAGTCCGAGGTTTTGAAGAAAATACTTTAGGACCTAGAGATAGTGCAAATAGACCTTTGGGTGGAGACACAAGAATAGTTGGTAATGCAGAAGTAATCGTGCCGGTTCCTTTTTTAAGTGATTTTAAGAAATCTGTCAGAGTTACAGGTTTTGTCGACGCTGGTAATGTATACGGTCCAAATGAAGATGTCGCTCTTGATGAATTGCGATACTCTACTGGAGTAAGTGCTATATGGATTTCTCCTTTTGGCGCAGTGAGTATGAGTATGGCATTACCTTTAAACGAAAAATCTACCGATGAAATACAGAATTTTCAGTTTACCTTTGGAACATCATTTTAGTTATTTGGAGTAATAAATTAATGAATACGTCGTTTAAATTTTTAATATCAATTGTTTGTGCTTTAGCATTTACTTCACAATCTTATGCTGAAGGAGAACTGAAAATTGGTGCAGTTCAAGTGTTGAAGGTGCTGGAGCAATCTCCTCAATATCAAGCAGCGGGAAAATCACTTGATAAAGAATTTGAACCTAGAAGCAAGGTTCTTATAGCAGAGCAAAAAAAGATAAAAGACCTTGAAGATAAATTAGCAAAAGATAGTGCAATTATGTCTGAGGCTGAAATTAGTAAAATGGAAAGAGATATTCTTGCTAAACGACGTGATTATAAACGTAGTCAGGATGAGTTTCGTGAAGATATAAATTTTCGTCGTAATGAAGAGTTGGCCAAAATACAAAAAGTTATTTTTGAAGCAATACAAAAAGTGGCCAAGGATAATAATTACGATGTTGTGCTAAGTGAAGGGGTTATATATGCGAGTTCTAAAGCAGATATGACGAATCTGGTTATTGAAACTTTAAAGAAATAATCATAATTACTTTTATCTAAGTATTAATAACGAGTGATGCTTTTATGTCATCCACGCTTGGAGAATTATCAAAAATAAGCGGAGCAAGACTGGAAGGTGAGCATGATTGCGAAATCAAAGTGGTTAATACTTTGATAAAAGCCAAGAAAGGCGAAATATCATTTTTATCTAATAGACATTATGCTCACCAGTTACCAAAGACAAATGCTTCAGCTGTCATATTAGCTGAAGAGGATTTA
This sequence comes from Gammaproteobacteria bacterium, assembly GCA_041601315.1. Classification (GTDB taxonomy): domain Bacteria; phylum Pseudomonadota; class Gammaproteobacteria; order Eutrophobiales; family Eutrophobiaceae; genus UBA7359. The sequence goes on along the minus strand of JBFIIJ010000130.1, from coordinate 3,320 downwards.
AAGAATTGTCCTACTAATTCACTTGTTAGTGAAACACCATATTTAGCTTATGCTAAGATTGCTAATCATCTTTACCCAAGTGTCAGACCCTCTAGTGGGATAGATAAAAGTGCAGTAATCGGTTTAGATTGTGCAATAGATAATTCATCGTCTATATCGGCCAATGTTGTCATTGGTAACAATGTGGTTATTGCGTCAGGAGTATATATTGGTCCTGGTTGTGTTATTGAAGATAATGTTGAAATAAATGAAGATTCTTCGCTAATTGCAAATGTAACCATTCGTTATGGTGTTATTTTAGGGAAAAATGTAACACTACATCCAGGTGTTGTCATTGGCGCAGATGGCTTCGGTATGGCACAGGAAAATGGACAATGGTTAAATATTCCTCAAATAGGTTCTGTTGTCATTGGGGATAATGTTGATGTTGGAGCCAATTCAACTATCGATAGAGGAGCAATAGAAGATACTGTTATAGCTAACGGTGTGAAAATTGATAATCAAGTTCAGATCGGACATAACGTGGTTATTGGTGAGCATACTGCGATAGCAGGATGTACAGGGATAGCAGGAAGTACCGTTATTGGTAAACGATGTATGATTGCAGGTGCTGTTGCTATAAGCGGTCATATCAAAATTGTAGATGATGTTATTATTACCGGTATGTCTGGTGTTGCAAATTCAATAAAATCATCAGGGGTTTATTCAGCGGGTATCCCTATTACTGATAATAAAACATGGAGACGAAACATTATTCGTTTCAAAAATCTGGATGCGTTATTCAAAAAAATAATGACTGAATTCAAACAAGGGTAAAATATCTATGCAAGATGCTTCATCTATAATTGATGTAGAAAAGATAAAAACCATATTGCCTCATCGCTATCCATTTTTACTAGTTGATCGTGTGCTTGAAGTGGAAGAAGGTAAACGCATTAAAACGTTAAAAAATGTGACGGTCAATGAACCGTTTTTTCAAGGACATTTCCCCAATAAATCAGTTATGCCGGGTGTTTTAATTATTGAAGCATTTGCGCAATCGGCTGCACTACTTGGCGCATTAGGGTTTAATGAAAACAGGACATCGGAAGATGATTTATATTATTTAGTCGGAGTTGACAAAACGCGATTTAGAAAGCCTGTTGGTCCGGGTGATCAGCTTATTTTGGATGTAGATTTTATAACGGTAAAAAGAAATATCTGGAAGTTTCAGGCTTCTGCCTATGTTGATTCAAAGTTGGTTGCCTCTGCTGAATTATTAACTACGCTCATGGAGTAGATCCATGATTGATGCGACAGCAATTATTCATCCTGATGCTCGTTTACACTCAGATGTAAGTGTTGGAGCCTATTCTATCATTGGTGAAAATGTTTCAATTGATTCAGGTACCAGCATAGATTCTCACGTTGTTATTACTGGACCAACTACCATAGGCGCGAATAACAATATATCCAGTTTTTGTTCTTTAGGTAGCGATCCGCAAGATAAAAAGTTTCAGGGAGAAACTGATTCAATTTTAGAGATCGGTTCTGGCAATACCATTCGAGAATATGTTTCTATAAACAGAGGAACTGGCGACGGCGGTGGTAAGACAATAATAGGTGACAATAACTGGATTATGGCTTACGTCCATATCGCTCATGATTGTATCATTGGGAATAATACGATTTTCGCCAATAATGCAACATTGGCTGGCCATGTCACTGTTGATGACTTTGCAATTCTTGGCGGGTTCACTGGTGTTCACCAATTTTGCCGAATCGGCAGTTATAGTTTTTCAGCAATATCTTCAGTCATTGTTAAAGATGTACCCCCTTATGTATTAGTTTCTGGGAATACAGCAAAACCATCAGGCCTTAACCGAGAAGGTTTAAAAAGGCATGGATTTGACTCAGAAACAATCAATATATTACGTAAAGCGTATAAAGCAATTTATCGAGAAGGCTTAATTCTTAAAGATGCACTCAACGTGTTATCTGAATTATCGACTGAATCAGATGAAGTAGACTTAATGCGTTCATTTATTGCAGCTTCAGAACGCGGGATTGTCAGGTAGTATCCTGAAAAAATAAATCAATGATACGCATAGGTCTTGTCGCAGGTGAAGCATCAGGCGATATGTTAGGTGCGGGATTAATAAATGAATTAGCAAAAGATATTGAACATCTTTCAGTTGAAGGTATCGGCGGAGAAAAGCTGGCAGCTACAGGAATGCAAATATTGTATCCAATGGAACGTCTATCAGTTATGGGTTTTACTGAAGTATTAGGTAGATACAGAGAACTTAAAGGAATTAGGGATGATTTAATAAAACATTTTATTAAAAACCCGCCTGATATATTTATAGGCGTTGATGCACCAGATTTTAATTTGGAAATAGAAAAAAAATTACGAGAAGCAGGCATTAAAACAGTTCATTATGTTAGTCCTTCAGTTTACGCATGGCGTGAATACAGAGTAAAAAAAATAGCCAAAGCTGTAGATTTAATCCTCAGTCTTTTCCCCTTCGAATCAGAAATTTACAAAAAATATAATGTTAAAAATCGATATGTAGGACACCCACTGGCAGATAAAATTAGTAACAAAATTGATGTCAGAAAAGCTAGAGAAGAATTAAATCTGCCAATGGATAAGAAAATTGTAGCGCTTTTACCTGGTAGTCGTTTATCTGAAATAAAGAGGATCGCTGAACCTTTATTAATAGCAGCTGAACGTTCAATAAAACTGAATAACAATCTCCATTTTGTAAGTAGTTTTGTAAATGAAGAGTCTTTAAAAAGCTTTGAAAAAATAAAAAAAGTAGCTGCACCAAATTTATCTGTTGATACATACGTCGATAAAACACATCTTGTAATGGAATCAGCAGATATTATTATGCTTGCCTCCGGCACAGCAACTCTCGAAGCGATGTTGTTCAATAAGCCAATGATTGTCGCTTATCGTCTATCATGGTTAACGCATTTAATAGTTAAATTATTAGCAAAAATACCTTATGCATCTTTACCTAATATTTTAGCGGGAAAAAGAATTGTTCCTGAATACCTGCAATATCAATGTACCGCAGAGAACCTATCAACTGAATTAAGTAATTTATTGAGTTCGGATGAACAGATAGAGAGAATGAAAATGGAATTTTCAGGGTTGTCTAAACAATTAAGAATAGGAGCTGATAAACAAGCCGCAAAAGCCGTATTGGAATTGATTAATGGTGGTGCGAATGCTTGACCTTTCTTTTTTAAATAATGTTGAATTATTAGCAGGCGTTGATGAGGTGGGTAGAGGGCCGTTAGCAGGCCCAGTTGTAGCTGCTGCTGTAATT
>JBFIIJ010000129.1:0-6730 GCA_041601315.1 Gammaproteobacteria bacterium | reverse complement strand
GTGTCAGGACACGTTCTGCGCCTCAACTCAATATAGTCGCTGTTGGTTTTCCTATCATGATTATTCTAGGTGTGATTATTATTTTCTTTAATCTAAGCAGTTTTGTACCACACATGATGGATTTGTTTGATGGCGGTACTTTGATGATGCGAAAAGTGGTGACTCAATAATGTCTAGCGAAGATACCAGCCAGGAGCGTACTGAACAGGCAACACCGAAACGCGTTGATGAAGCGCGTGAAAAAGGTCAGATATCGCGTTCTAAAGAATTAAGTACCATGGCAATTTTAATGACCAGCGCATTAATATTTTTGCTTATGGGGCAACAGTTATCGATGAGCTTACAAAGTTTAATGAAAAATAATTTTAAGATAGAGCGAGATAATATTTTTGATGATTATTTTGTGTTTAATGCAATCGTTGATTCAGGCAGAGAAGTGTTACTTGACTTTGCACCCTTTCTTGCATTGTTGTTTATTATTGCTTTTTTTGCTCCGATGATGGTGGGTGGTTGGTTATTCAGCACGGATGCTTTGTCATTTAAATGGGATAAGTTAAATCCTATTTCAGGCATAAAACGTTTATTTAGCATGAATAGTTTGATGGAACTATTTAAAGCGTTGGCTAAGTTTGTCTTAATCGTTGGCATAGCAATATTTCTACTTTGGCATCATGTCTATGACTTGTTAAGTGTGGGACGCAATGGTTTAGACATAGGCTTGGCTGATGCGAGCGGTCTTATTATCAGTAGCTTTTTTGTGGTTTGTTTAGCTACAGTATTGATTGCTTCGATTGATGTGCCATTTCAATTATGGAATCACAGTAAACAATTGAAGATGACCAAGCAGCAAATTAAAGATGAGATGAAAGACACGGAAGGTAAACCGGAAGTTAAAGCTCAAATCAGAATGTTACAACAGGAGTTGGCAAATCGACGAATGATGGAAGCGGTTCCAAATGCCGATGTCATTATAACCAACCCGACGCATTATGCTATTGCCTTAAGTTATAAACCGGATGAAATGTCGGCGCCAAAACTCGTTGCTAAAGGTGCGGATCTGGTTGCAGAACGAATTAGAAACGTGGCAAAGGAAAATAACGTTATGATCTTTTCTTCGCCGATGTTAGCTCGCGCATTATATTTCAGTACAAAAATTAATCAGGATATTCCCGCTGGTTTATACCTTGCCGTAGCACAAGTGCTTGCTTATGTTTTCCGCTTACGTGACAGCGTCAATATTTCCGGTATGAATAAACCTAAACCGCCGACTGATCTACCTATACCAGAAGAGTATCAACATGATTAGATTAGGGAATAAAAATTAATGGCAGTCCCTGGAACAATGTCGTTGAAGTTTTCCGATTGGAGTCGAATGGGACTAGGTGCGCCGTTGTTATTATTGGCGATACTGGCAATGATGGTCATTCCCTTGCCACCGTTCTTACTCGATATCTTTTTTACATTCAATATTGCGTTATCACTAATTGTTTTATTAGCAGTTGTTTACAGTGCACGACCTTTAGATTTTGCTGTTTTTCCAACAGTCATTTTAATAGCTACTTTATTAAGACTTAGTTTAAACGTTGCATCAACACGTGTCGTTTTATTAGAAGGGCACACTGGTCCTGCCGCAGCAGGAAAAGTAATTGAATCGTTCGGTGATTTTGTTGTTGGTGGTAATTACACTGTTGGTTTTGTTGTCTTTGCTATTTTGGTTGTCATTAACTTTGTTGTTGTAACAAAAGGTGCCGGACGTATATCAGAAGTTACAGCACGATTTACTCTTGACGCTATGCCCGGCAAACAAATGGCTATAGATGCTGATCTTAATGCTGGGTTAATTAATCAGGAAGAAGCAAAACTGAGGCGTTCCGAAGTTGCTCAAGAAGCCGATTTTTATGGCGCGATGGATGGTGCCAGTAAATTTGTTCGAGGTGATGCGATTGCCGGTATTTTAATTTTATTTATTAATATTCTTGGTGGTCTATCTATTGGTATTGTGCAACATGATCTAGCCATGGCGGATGCAGCACGAATTTATACTTTACTAACCATTGGTGATGGTTTGGTTGCGCAAATCCCTTCTTTATTCTTGTCTACTGCTGCAGCCATTATTGTGACACGTGTTTCTTCAGCATCAGACATGGGACAACAAATTATTTTTCAGTTGTTTCAAAGTCCTAAGACCTTGTATATCACGGCATCAATACTTGGCTTGATTGGCATTATTCCCGGAATGCCAAATATTGCTTTTCTTCTCTTTGCCGGTATTACGGGTGGTTTTGCTTATTGGATGGGACAAAACAAGGAGAGAGTCGAAGAAGAACTAAAACAAAAACAAGAGGAGTTGCCACCAGCTCCACTACCTTCAGAAGAAGAACGTGAACTTGGCTGGGATGACGTCGAAAGAATAGATCAAATAGGACTGGAAGTAGGTTACCGATTAATCCCGATGGTTGACCGAAAACAAGGTGGACAGTTGTTGTCCAGAGTAAAAGGCGTCAGAAAAAAATTGACACAGGAATTGGGTTTTTTATTACCGGCTGTCCATATTCGCGACAATCTGGATTTGGAACCAAATAGCTATCGTATTGTGATTAAGGATGCCTCGATCGCGAAGGCTTCTGTCCAGGTTGATTCAGAATTGGCTATTAATCCGGGTCAAGTTTTTGGCGAATTACCTGGAAATACGGCAACCGATCCGGTCTTCGGACTTGAAGCGGTTTGGATTGATCCGGCACAGCGAGATCAGGCACAAACATACGGTTATACCGTAGTTGACCCGAGTACGGTTGTTGCCACACATATGAGCCAGATATTACAAGAGCATGCATACGAATTACTGGGCTACAAAGAAGTGCAGTCTTTAATCGACCGTTATAGCGAACACTCACCAAAAGTAATTGATGACATTATCCCGAATATTATTCCTGTCAGTATCGTGTTGAAAGTCATGCAAAATTTATTACGCGAAAATATTCCAATTAGAGACATCAGAACCATTATTGAAACCATCATTGAACACTCCAGAAATACACAATCAACTGATGCATTAACAGCAGCCGTTCGCATAGCGCTTGGTCGTCTCATAATCGAGCGGATCTGTGGTGACGGCGAAGAATTGCCGGTCATTACATTAGACATGGCACTGGAACAGTTATTGCAGCAGACACTACAAGCAATGTCTGAAGGTACAGGTGCAGTCGAGCCAGGACTGGCTCAAAGGTTAGTTAACTCTTTGCGAGAAGCATGTGAAAAACAGGAGTTATCAGGGCAACCTTCAGTATTGTTGGTAGCCGATAATTTGAGGGAGTTACTAGTGAGATTAATTAGATTTAGCGTACCAAGATTACATATTCTGGCTTTTAGCGAGGTTCCGGAAAACAGGGATATAAGAATCGTAAATTCAGTCGGTTCGGTATAAACAAATTGATTAAATGAAAAACATATTTAGGTAAGGCAACGATAATGAAAATTAAAAAATACTTTGCTTCAGATATGCGTCAAGCGCTGGAAATGGCGCGCGATGAACAAGGATCTGATGTCGTTATACTTTCTAATCGAAAAGTTTTAGGTGGTGTTGAATTAATTGCTGCCGAAGATTATGACGAAGAGGTTTACAACAAGAGTACAGAAAAGAGACAAGCGACTGAACAAAGTAAACAACTGACACAAAAAACAGAGTCAGTTGAAACACCACAAAATATTAACGTCGAATCCGTTTCTGTTCACGATTCCGTATCGGATATTTGGACACGTGATTCAACCATGGATCAGATGCGTGATGAATTGAAGTCTTTACGATCCATGCTCGAACAACAAATGTCTGGATTGGCATGGGGTGCTATTGGTAGGCAACACCCTTTATGGGCAAATTTACTCCGGCAATTAATTAATCTTGATTTGACACCAAAGATCGCGCGTCAATTAGTTGAAGAAATTCCGGAAGATTACGATTTTGATCAAGCCTGGCGAACTTTGTTAGCGCTGTTAACTTACAAAGTTCCTCAATATCACGACAGTATATTGACTGCAGGCAATAAGGTAATATTTTTTGGCCCTTCCGGTTCAGGTAAAACAACTACGATAGCTAAGATGGCAACACGCTATGCGCTTGAATACGGTACGCAGAACATCATGCTGGCAACGACGGATATTTATCGTGTTGGTGCACGCGAACAATTAAGAAGTTATGCAAGAATTCTGGGTATACCTATACGAACAATAAACAATAAAGAAGACTATCTCAGTTTGTTCGAAGGTGCAGCTAATGAAAAACTGATATTAGTTGATACCGCTGGTTTAAGTCTTAAAGATTCAAAACATCAGGAACAGGTTGGCCTATTAAAATCAACGGTTCAAAAAACAAAGAACTGCTTAATCTTACCAGCAACAGAACATTACAACGGATTATCTCGACTTATTGATACTTATCAATCATTCAATCCTGATTTCTGTATTCCTACAAAACTGGATGAAGCGACATCACTGGGTGGACTTTTATCAGTCGCGATTGAGAAATTATTACCCATCGCTTCTATTTGTGATGGACAAAGAGTTCCTGATGATATGCATAAAATGAAACCTTACGAACTTGTATCCAGAGTCGTTAGTAGAGCGAATCAAAGTAAAATCAAGTTTGATGAAGAACTTCTTGAGCAATCCATCGGGCATTATGAATTTGAAAATGGATTTAAACATTAAGCGGACAAGATATGCTATTAAAAAATAAACATATGACACAAGTGCTTGCCGTGACTAGCGGTAAAGGTGGTGTGGGTAAAACAAATATTTCAATCAACCTAGCTCTTGCTTTAGCAGCAAGAGGTAAGTCTGTTACTTTGATGGATGCAGATTTGGGATTGGCGAATATTGATGTTTTGTTAAATTTAAGACCGTTAAGAAATCTTTCACACGTAATTGAAGGCGATTGTGAGTTGAAAGATATTTTGATTGATGGACCGAATGGTATTCGAATCATCCCGGCGTCATCAGGAATCAAGATGATGAATCAATTAACGCCGGCTCAGAATGCGGGCTTGATTCATGCCTTTGATGAATTGGAGGAGAGTACAGACGTATTAATTGTCGATACCTCTGCGGGATTATCAGATAGCGTGATTCGTTTTTGTAGTGCCGCACAGGAAATTCTCGTTGTTGTCTGTAATGACCCGGCATCTATTGCCGATGCATATGCATTAATAAAAACGTTACATCGAGATCATAAAATTCAGCGTTTTCATATTATTATTAATAAAGTTCAGACTGAGGCTGAGGGCTGTGATTTATTTGAAAGATTACGTTCTGTCAGCGAGCGATATCTCGATGTTGTTCTGAATCTGAAGATTATTATTCCTCAAGATGACAATATTTTACGCGCCGTACGCCAACGTCGCCCGTTTTTTTCATCCTACCCGGATTCAAAAGCAATAAAATCATTCAAGAAACTGGCTTCAGATGTCGATAACCAAAATAGGAGCACGAATGCGACTGGTCGATTGGTATTTTTTGCTGAGCAGATGATTGGATTGCAGGATTCGATACCTTCGAGGGCGATGCCATGAACAACGAACTAGCTGTCTATACAGATACTGCCGGCGTTAGTGCGAGAACTCAGGATGAGTTAGTTGAAGTGCATGCTACATTGGTTAAGCGTATTGCTTATCACTTGATTAGCAGATTGCCTTCATGTGTACAGGTAGAAGATTTAATACAGTCTGGAATGATTGGATTATTGGAAGCAGCACGAAACTATGATGCGACACAAGGTGCCAGTTTTGAAACCTACGCTGGTATACGTATAAGAGGATCGATGCTGGATGAAATAAGAAAAGGTGATTGGACTCCAAGGTCATTGCATAGAAAAGTCAGGGAGATTTCCAAAGCAATGCGGGAAATTGAAACAGAGCAGGGTAGAGATGCTCGTGATAGTGAGGTAGCTGACAGATTGAATATGTCACTGGATGAATATCATCTCGTGTTACAGGATGCGAGTAGTCATCAAATTGTTAGTTTTGAAGATATTCCATCCAGAGATGCAACCATGGTCGAAGGATTTAGTGCCAAGATAACGGGACCATATGAAAGGTTACAGGAAGAAAATTTAAAAGAGACTCTGGCTAAAGTGATCTCTGCATTACCGGAAAGAGAACGATTAGTTATGTCGCTTTATTATGATGAAGAATTGAATTTAAGAGAAACAGGAGAAGTGTTAGGTGTGAGTGAATCACGAGTTTGCCAAATTCATTCTCAGGCATTGATTCGATTGAAAGCAAAAATACAACGAATGTTTAGTGAAGATGACAATGATTAATATTTTAGCTGTGTTGAAAAGATGGAGTTTTATTACGGAGGTTGGTTGTGAATAAAGATATGAAAATATTAATAGTGGATGATTTTTCTACGATGAGACGTATCGTAAAAAATCTTCTTCGCGATTTAGGTTTTACAAATACCAGTGAAGCCGATGATGGTTTAACCGCTCTCCCGATGTTGCAAGGTGGTAAATATGATTTTCTGGTGACGGACTGGAATATGCCTGGCATGCAAGGCATCGATCTTTTAAAGGCCGTTCGAGCTGATCCGAATCTTGCCTCATTGCCTGTATTAATGGTGACTGCTGAATCAAAGAAGGATCAAATTGTTGAAGCAGCCCAGGCAGGTGTTAATGGATATGTAGTAAAACCATTTACTGCTGCAACGCTAAAAGAAAAAATAGATAAAATATTTG
>JBFIIJ010000128.1:0-6738 GCA_041601315.1 Gammaproteobacteria bacterium | reverse complement strand
TGCAAAGGGCAGGGCATTGCTAATATTGGTGCCGGTTTATTAGGCGGCATGGCGGGCTGCGCTATGATCGGACAATCTGTAATTAATATTAAATCAGGTGGACGAGGACGCTTATCAACATTGCTTGCTGGAATCTTTCTTTTAATCATGGTTGTGTTTCTCGGCGAATGGATAAAACAAATTCCTATGGCGGCATTAGTTGCAGTCATGATCATGGTTTCAATCGGTACGTTTAGTTGGGGTTCCTTACGCGATTTAAAAGTTCATCCGCGTTCATCTAATATTGTTATGGTGATGACAGTCATTGTTGTTGTCTGGACACATAATCTGGCGCTAGGTGTTTTTGTTGGTGTGTTACTCGCTTCATTATTCTTTGCTAACAAAATTAGTCACTTTATGTATGTGGAATCAGAGAAAGATGAAGAAAAAGATATTCGAACTTATCGTATTATTGGTCAGATATTTTTTAGTTCATCAGATAAATTTATTGCCGCATTTGATTTTAAAGAAGCAGTGGAAAAAGTAGTCATTGATTTACATCGCGCACATTTCTGGGATATCACTTCCGTATCAGCATTGGATAAAGCCGTACTTAAATTTCGAAGAGAAGGCGCGGATGTTGAATTAATTGGATTGAATGAAGCGAGCTCAACAATTATTGATCGCTTTGGTGTTCATGATAAGCCGGAAGAAATAGAAAAAATTATGGGTGGCCACTAATGAATAATGAAAAACCAATGGTTTTGGCATGTATCGACGGTTCAAAATTAAGTGAAGCTGTTTGTGATTATGCTGTCTGGATAGCACAACGTGTTGATGTGCCACTCAAACTGATTAATACAATTGATCATCATCAAGAGACGGCGACGATGACAGATCTATCCGGAAATTTGGGTGTAGATAGTCGTGATCATTTATTAGAAGACATCACCGACTTTGAACACACAAAAAGTAAATTGCGTATTCAACAAGGTAAAGCTATTTTGCAAGCGGCCAAAGAGCGTGTAATTAAGGATGGGTTTGAAAATCCATTAACGTGTTTACAACATGGCAGTTTAATTGAATCATTAATTGAACTTGAAAAAGATATTCGTGTACTTGTCATTGGTGCGCGTGGAAAGATACACGAAGATAAACCTGATCAAATCGGTGCAAAACTCGAAGCTATGATCAGATCATTACATCTACCTATATTGGTTGCGTACGAAGAATTTAAAACACCGAAAACAATTATGATTGCTTATGACGGTGGCGAAGCAGCAGACAAAGCTGTCGATATGGTTGCAAATAGTCCTTTATATAAAGGACTGGTTTGTCATCTGGTTTGCGTTAGTAATAAGGATAAGGCCGACGATGTCCTTGAGAAAGCGGCAAGTAAATTACGTGCTGCAGGTGGCATAGAGATAGTTACTGCCAGTTTAAGAGGCAAGGCCGAACATGAGCTTTGTGAATATCAACTAAGTCAGAATATCGACATGACTATAATGGGTGCATTTAGTCATACACGATTACACGATCTGCTATTGGGCAGCTTCACGGTCAAGATGTTGTTTAATACAAAAAGACCGTTACTGTTACTTAGATAAATTTAAACTGCTTTCTTGGTTGTTGAAGCAGAACGTCTGTTTCGATTAGCGGGTCTATTACTATTGTTACTTTGATTATTTGATTGCCCATCTTTGCTACGTTTTTTCTTATTGGCACCTTTCCAGGGACTTTTCTTATTGCTGGTGTTGTTATTGTTTGAACGATTATTATTCGGACGGTTTTTATTATTTGTAGGTTTTGTTTTAACTGATTCCGGTACATTATGATCCGGCTCAAAACCTTCAATCTCTTCGCGTTGTATCTTAAATTTTATCAATTTTTCGATGTCTTGCAGTTGTTTTGCCTCATCTGCACTGACTAAAGAGATTGCATGACCGCTTGCCCCAGCTCGACCTGTACGACCTATGCGATGTACATAGTCTTCAGAAACATTTGGTAAATCAAAATTAACCACGTGTGATAGTTGATCGATGTCTATTCCTCTGGAAGCAATATCCGTTGCCACTAGCACTTGTATTTTATTTTGTTTGAAGTTCGCTAATGCTTTTGTCCTTTGCGACTGGCTTTTATTGCCGTGTATCGCTGCTGCATTAATATTATTTTGAGAAAGTCTTTTAACGAGTTTATCAGAGCCATGTTTGGTGCGAGCGAAAACCAATACTTGATACCAGTTTCCTTGTTTAATTAAATGGCTTAATAAATCTATCTTACGTGCTTTATCGACTGGATGAACCATCTGCGAAATTTTTTCAACAGTGGAGTTACGTGGTGCAACATCAATCTCGACAGGATTATTTATGATGCCTTTAGCAAGTTGTCTGATTTCATTTGAGAATGTGGCAGAGAACATCAGGTTTTGGCGTTTCTTTGGTAACAATGCCATGATCTTTTTAATGTCATGTATAAACCCCATGTCCAACATACGATCAGCTTCATCAAGCACCAGTATTTCCAGATCATTAAAACGAACTGCGTTTTGTTGATATAGATCAAGTAGGCGACCGGGTGTTGCGACAAGTACATCAACTCCTTTTCTGAGCTTCATCATTTGTGGATTAATTCCTACGCCACCAAAGACAACAGCAGAACGTAAATCCATATACTTACCATAGGTAAAGACACTGTCTTGTACTTGCGCAGCAAGTTCACGCGTTGGTGTTAACACCAGTGCGCGAACACGATTGTTTTTTACTTTTGGTTTATTACTGAGTAATTGTAATAGTGGCAGAGTAAAACCGGCCGTCTTGCCTGTGCCAGTTTGTGCGGCAGCCATGATATCCGAGCCTTTTAAAATAGCAGGGATGGCTTGTGCCTGAATAGGGGTTGGTGTGGTATAACCGGTGTCACGCAAAGCGTGTAACAATTCTTCGGATAAACCGAGTGTTTCAAATTTCATTTAATAATGTATTCCTAAATATTGTGTTGTCATTCGCTGTTTGCTAGTACTAGCAAAATCCAGAACGAATGATTTATGTATCGGCGTACGACGCATAATTGCGGAGTACTCCAGGGCATTGGATGGTTGCCGTTTTACGCGGCATACAGATAATTGGCTCTCGAAAGGAGGGGCAGTTAGACTTAATAAAGTGTCGTTTATAACAAACACATCAGCCGAACTAACAACTAAAGATGACGCTCTGTTTACTTAATTGTTAAGCATACAGTTGCGCGCACATTAACAGATTATAGAAGTAAAGCTACTGTTATTTGTTTTTCCTGTTACTCAGTTGCTGAATCATTTTTGGAAATGATTGTCATATCATTGTAAAGTTGGCCAAACATAATCAGTATTTTTATAACAAGGAGTTTTCATGAAGTATTTACTCAAACAAATATTTATTCTCAGCATATTCACAATATTCAGTTTTAATAGTGTGGCTGATGAATTCGATGTTGTTAAAGGAAAAATAGAATCTGCATTGGCTGATAAAAGTCGACCTGAGAATGACGTTGTACGTGATCAAAACCGTAAGCCAGTAGAGACACTTGAGTTTTTTGGTTTGCGTGATGACATGAAAGTTGTCGAGTTAATTCCTGGTGGTGGTTGGTACACACGTGTGTTGGCGCCCGTCATGCGAGACAAAGGTGAACTTTATGTTGCATATGGAACAGAGCGAGTAGAACAAAATATATTAGGTAAAGCACCTTTTGATAAGGTAAAGGTAATAGCTAAACAAGCAAAAGTGTATCGGCCTGAAGGCGCACGCAATTATAAATTGGAAAATGCAACTATCGATGTCAGTGATGTCGATATGGTTTTAACGTTTCGTAATTATCATAACTTTGATAATGCCGGTCGCATGGCGATGAACGATGCGGTTTATAAAATATTAAAACCGGGTGGTATTTATGCGGTTGTTGATCATTCTCGTCGACATATGGAAGAAGATGAAACGACTGAAAATCGACGCCGTTTTGATCCGGTAAAAGCAATAAAGGAAATTCAGTCTGCAGGTTTTGTACTAGTCGATTATTCCAGCTTACATTTTCGTCCTGATGATGAATTACGTTATGAAGTAGGGCGTAAGACTGTAACAGGCAATACGGATCGCTGGACGCTTAAATTCAAGAAGATAGCAAAATAAATGATAAATTTAATCTTCCCTCAAAATAAGAGGGAAGATTAAATGTTAGTGTTATTTTAATAATCCAGGTTTACCTGGACCAATTGCATTAGCAGCTCGTGCTTTTAAATAACGATAGATATTATTTACATTTCTGGTGACAGTCGGGTTGTGCTGCCAACGTGGCATGGTTTCCAGTTCACCTTTTTTACGACTTTCCTGTTTTGCAATTTCCATAAACATGGATTCTTCCATATTCAACCAGTCGTCTGTAGTGAACTTAACAGTAGTACGATGCATAACCTTTAATCTAAATTGTTCCGGGCTTAGACGATCCATACTTTCTGTTGTTAAGTCTGGGGCAACATCAGTGCCTACAGCACCAACACCGTGACAAGATATACAGACACTATTATATGTTGTATAGCCAATAAATGTCGCGGCATCTACTTTACCGTCCTCCGCCTGAAAGTTTTGTGAGCCGTCATTTGCTATTGCCAGTTGGTTAATTGAAACCAAAAACAATATTTGAGTAATCATCTTTATGTATTTCATGATGTCTCCTGATTTTTTGTTTCTATAATTAACTACTACTTAAAATGTAGAATAGATCGCTCAGAGAATTGTTGATCCAAATCAAAATAAACCCTGAAATCAGATTCAAATGCGATTGGCATTCTATGCATTTAGGCACTAATACGGAAAAACCTGTTTGTTAGAAAATCAATTTAAAAGATTATTTCTAAAGGTGCTTAATTCAAGATCCAGTTAAAGTGGCTTGTGCACTTGCCAGTCTGGCGATGGGGACTCGAAACGGTGAGCAGGAAACATAGTCCAGTCCTGCTTTGGCAAAAAACATAATCGAATCCGGGTCGCCACCATGTTCACCACAGATACCGCATTTTAATTTAGGTTTGTTTTTTCTGCCGCGTTTCACCGACATCTTTACCAGTTGGCCAACACCTGTTTCATCAATCGATTGAAATGGGTTTGTTTTATATATATGTTTTTCCAGATAGTTTGGCATAAAGCTACCAAAGTCATCGCGACTAAAACCAAGCGTCATTTGTGTTAGGTCATTTGTGCCGAAGCTAAAGAAGTCAGCATGTTTGGCAATTGCATCAGCTGTTAAAGCAGCACGCGGTATTTCGATCATGGTGCCGATAGGTATATCGAGTTTACCTTTATAATGTTTTCGTTTTTTAATAACAGCAATGGTTTGATTAACTATCGTTCGAAGGTATTCAAGTTCAGTTTCAATGCCAACTAATGGAATCATTATTTCAGGTTTTGCTTTGATTCCACGTTTACGAGTATTAATCGTTGCTTCCACTATTGCAGTAACTTGCATCTCCATTATTTCGGGATAAGTAATTGTTAAACGGCAACCGCGATGTCCAAGCATTGGATTACTTTCGTGTAATTGCTCTATCCGACGTTTTATATGTTTAAGCGATACACCAAGTGTTTTGGCAAGTTGTTGTTGCATGGCACTGTCTTGCGGTAAAAATTCATGTAAGGGCGGATCGATTAAACGAATGGTCACTGGAAGATTATTCATAGATCGGAATAAACCTTCGAAATCCTTACGTTGATGAGGCAGTAATTTTTTTAATGCCAGACGTCGATGTGTTTCATCTTCGGCCAGAATCATTTCACGCATAGCGAGTATGCGTTCTTCTCCAAAAAACATGTGTTCAGTTCGACATAAACCGATACCGGATGCCCCAAATTCACGTGCCAGCTTTGCGTCTTTAGGTGTGTCAGCATTAGTACGTACTTCAAGTTTCCTAAACTTGTCCGTCCAACGCATAATCGTTTTGAATTCATTGGAAAATCCGAGAGCCTGTTTTGGAATATCGCCCAACATGATTTCACCAGTATTGCCATCGATACTAATAATGTCTTTACGCGTTATTTTTTTACCATTGATAGTTATTATTTTACTACGTTCATTGATTTCAACTTCAGATGCCCCGGTAATACAACATTTTCCCCAACCACGCGCAACAACGGCGGCATGACTGGTTGTTCCTCCGGTTGAGGTCAATATACCTTCAGCTGCTTCCATGCCATGTATAGCTTCTGGACTGGTTTCCCTATTAACCAGTATTACTTTTTCACCTTTTTCTTTTCTAGCGACAGCTTCATTGGCATCAAATACCGGGAAACCACTTGCTGCGCCGGGTGATGCCGCTAGACCTTTAGTTAAAATATTCTTTTTTTCTTTCTC
Source organism: Gammaproteobacteria bacterium (assembly GCA_041601315.1). GTDB lineage: Bacteria > Pseudomonadota > Gammaproteobacteria > Eutrophobiales > Eutrophobiaceae > UBA7359. The sequence goes on along the minus strand of JBFIIJ010000128.1, from coordinate 393 downwards.
AATAAATGATGGTAATAAACATTGTGTTATATCTTCAGCTGTAAGACGTAACAATGCTGTTTTTTTATTGATTAGTTTTTCCTTGACCATATCAACGGCAATTTTAAGTGCAGCCATCCCTGTTCGTTTTCCGGTGCGTGTCTGTAATATAAATAATTTACTATCTTCAATTGTGAATTCGATATCCTGAATATCGCGATAATGTTTTTCCAGTTTATCTTTAACCGTGAGAAGTTCTTTATATAAGTTCGATTGCCATTGTTGCATTTCAGAAACCGGTTCAGGTGTGCGGATACCAGCAACAACATCTTCACCTTGTGCATTAATCAAAAACTCCCCAAAAAACTCGTTTTTACCGTTGCCTGGATTACGTGTGAAAGCTACTCCGGATGC
>JBFIIJ010000127.1:0-6805 GCA_041601315.1 Gammaproteobacteria bacterium | reverse complement strand
TTGGCTTCTCGCTTGTTCAAGCCAAGTTCTTCGTACAGTTTTTCCGCCATTTCTGCCTTTGTCAGTGCCGCCATATTCTTATCTCAGTGTTACACCGAATTTATTATATAGGCCATCTAAAACATTCCCCATGATGGTTTCAACCTCTTCATCCGTAAGAGTGCTAGAAGTTACTTGAAAGGTCAAGCCTAAAGCAAGACTTTTTTTCTCTTTTTCAATACCTTCGCCCTGATATACGTCAAACAACTCTAGGTTAGATAGTGCTTCCGTAGCATTACTTTTAACGTTTAATAATACCTCTGCCAGCGCTATCTTTTCATCTATTAGTATAGAGATATCTCGCTTAACTGAAGGAAACTTCGAAATAGGCTGGAATTTAACGACACTTTTTTTAATTAAATTATTTACTTTAAAATCAAAAAGATAGACGTTATTTTTTAAATCAAATTTCGATGCTATTTTTGGATGTAACTGTCCAAAATAGCCTGCTTTTTCATCATCAATAAAAACATCTACTGCTTGTCCCGGATGTAATATTTCCGACTCACTTTGCTTAATTTTAATTCTATTTTTTTCCACTGAAGAAAAAAGCATAGCTTCAATATCATTCTTTAAATCGTAGAAATCAGATAAAGTTTCTTTTATATCCCATTGTTTTTCATATATATTTCCATAACAAAGTCCTGCTACATGATAATCTTGCTTAAGATCTTCGCGACCTTTGAAAATCAGACCTGTTTCAAAGAGTCGTACTCTGTCTTGCTGTCGTTTAACGTTGTACTGCAATGAATTAAGTAAGCCGGGTATAAGGCTGCTACGCATTACTGATAATTCTGGCGCGATTGGATTTGCCAAAACTAAATTTTTCTCATTATCATTCAACAAGTTATTTAATTCTGGATCGATAAAGCTATAGGTAATTACTTCCTGATAATCGCGGTTAACCAGTATTTCACGTAGTGTTTTAAGCGACATATGAGCACGATTGACGCTTCTCATCTTTAAATGATTTGAAGGCGTCGCTACAGTCACTGCGTCATAACTATAGATTCGAGCCAATTCTTCAATTAGATCAACTTCAATTTTAATATCGAAACGATGTGAAGGAGGAATTATAAACCATTGTTTTTCCTTAAATTCACACTGCATTTCTAATTTAGTAAACGTATCAGTAACGAATTGTTCCTCTAAATCTACACCTAATACTCGATTAATCTGGGACTTTCTCAAAACAACTTCTGTATTTTTCGGCAGATCTTGTTTACTCGTTGTTTCAAGAACAGGGCCTGCTTCTCCACCACACAGTTGAAGAATTAATTCACTAGCTCGCTCAATAGCAATTTCTTGAAGCTGAGGGTCAACTCCACGTTCAAAACGATGTGAGGAATCGGTATGCAAACCGTACTGGCGTGATTCACCAATAATTACTTCTGGCATAAAAAAAGCACTTTCGAGAAAAATATTTTTTGACCCAGTAGTCACTGCACTCTCAAAACCACCCATTACGCCTGCCATTGCTAGTGCACCATTATCATCTGCAATCAGGAGAGTATTTGCCTTAAGTTGATGCTCCGATTCATCAAGAAGCTTTATTTTTTCATTCTCTTTTGGATAACGAACTTCAATATCACCATTCAGTAAATCATTATCAAACGCATGCATCGGCTGACCCAGTTCGAGCATGACAAAATTGGTAATATCGACAACGATATTGATACTACGAATTCCTGAACGACGTAATTTTTCAGAGAGCCAAAGTGGAGATTTAACGCTGACATCGACATTTTCTATCACTCTGCCAACGTAATGAGGACATTCAGTTTTAGCAGACAGTTTAATCTTTCTCTCAGCCTTGCAAGCAACTTTGACTGGATTAAATTTAGATGCTGAAAGATAAATATTGTTAAAAACAGCAACTTCTCGAGCTATCCCTCTTATACTGAGGCAATCTCCTCTATTCGGGGTCAGTGAGATATCAATAATATTATCGTCAATATCGATTATTTCTTGTAGTGGTCTGCCGATTTCTTCAATGGTAGACAGTTCAATAATGCCTTCGTGACTTTCACCTAAACCAATCTCAGCTGCAGAACAAAGCATGCCATAAGATTTAACGCCTTTTAATGTAACAGGTTCCAATTTTGGTTTATCTGACAAGCTTGCTCCGACCTTAGCAAGAACGGTACGCATTCCTTCTCTGACATTGGCAGCACCACACACAATAGTTAAAAGATCTTTTTCGCCACTATCAACTTCACAGATATGTAGTTTGTCTGCATCAGGATGTTTTGTAACGGATTTGACTTCAGCCACAACCAATCCGTCAAAAGGAGAACATGCCGGCTCAAATCCATCAACTTCAAGGCCAGCCATGGTCAATTGATGCATTAATGTTTTGGAATCTATAGCAGGATTAACAAATTCCCTTAACCATTTTTCACTGAATTTCATATTATCTCATCCCCAATCAGTGAAATTGTTCTAGAAAACGTAAGTCATTATCAAAAAATGATCTCAAATCGTCGACACCGTAATAAAGCATGGCTAAACGTTCGACACCCATACCAAAAGCAAGACCAGTATATTTCTCCGGATCGATGCCCACATTGTTTAAAACGTTAGGGTGTACCATGCCGCAACCTAAAACTTCTAACCAACCGCGTTCACCCATGATATCGACTTCTGCAGAAGGTTCGGTAAAGGGAAAGTAAGAAGGACGAAAACGTACTTCTAATTCTTTTTCAAAAAAGATTTCGAGAAAATCAATCAGTAAGCCTTTTAATTCTGCAAATGTCACCGTTTCATCAACAATAAGCCCTTCAACTTGATGAAACATCGGTGTATGCGTCATATCTGAATCACAACGATAAACTCTGCCTGGCGCGATAAAACGAAATGGTGGTTTATCATTTTGCATAATTCTTATTTGTACTGATGAAGTATGTGTTCTCAACAAACGCCCATCGGGAAAATAAAATGTATCGTGCATGGCACGTGCAGGATGATGTTCGGGAATATTTAATGCTTCAAAATTATGATAATCGTCTTCTACTTCGGGGCCTTCAACGACATCAAAACCAATCTGCTGAAAAAGAGACTCAATACGCTGCAAAATTAATGTAATGGGATGCAATCCAGCACGTTTTCCACCTCGTCCTGGCAATGTAATATCTAATTGCCCTTGTTTGATTTTTTCGTTTAACTGTTCATCTTCTAATGAAGATTTTCGAGATTCTATTGCTTCTTGAACAGCCACTTTAGCAATGTTAATAACTTGACCGGCTTTAGGGCGTTCTTCAGCTGAGAGTTTGCCTAATTGCTTTAATTGTTGGGTGAGTAAGCCTTTTTTACCGAGGTAATTAACCCTAATCTGATCAAGTAGATGTAGATCAGTTACGGAATCAATTTCTGCTAACGCTTGAGCTTGTAGTTTTTCGGTATCATTCATAATTTTATTATTCTAACCATTTACAGGCCATGCAACTTTATATCACAGTTCGCCGCTACGGACTCCTGTCCTCTCGCGCCGTACAAGCCCTCCTTGGCCATAAAAAAAGGGAAAGGTTTAGAGCCTTTCCCCGTTTTTAATCTATTGTATTAAAGATTAACTAGCGAGGCTGGATTTAGCCTGTTCTGCTAAAGCGCCGAAGGCAACTTTATCAAATACTGCGAGTTCAGCCAGAACTTTACGATCAACTTCAATTGCAGCTCGACTTAAACCATTAATAAAACGGCTATAAGAAAGCCCATTATTACGCGCTTCTGCATTGATTCGTGCAATCCATAATGCACGAAACTGTCTTTTACGTTGACGTCGATCACGATAAGCGTATTGACCTGCTTTAGTTACGGCTTGTTTAGCAACGCGAAATACATTTTTACGTCGACCACTATAACCTTTAGCCTGATCAAGAATTTTTTTATGTTTAGCGTGTGCGGTAACACCACGTTTTACTCTAGGCATTGCTTCAAATCCTCTCTATAAATACGGAACCATTCGGGCAATCGCCTTCTGGTCTCTATCATGAACAGTCAGCATTGCGCGCAACTGACGTTTACGCTTAGTGCTTTTTTTAGTCAGAATGTGACTACGGTGCGACTGACCACGTTTAAATTTTCCCGAAGCAGTACGTGAAAAACGCTTTGCAGCACCGCTATGTGATTTCATTTTAGGCATTTCTATAACTCCACTCTTTCAATTCTGTGACTATTTCTTGGACGCCAGTACCATTACCATTTGTCGACCTTCCATTTTAGGAAATTGCTCGACCACGCCATACTCTTCCAAATCCGCTTCAACCCGTTTCAGCATCTTGGTTCCAAGTTCCTGATGTGCCATTTCTCGACCACGAAAGCGAAGTGTAATTTTGACCTTATCGCCGTTGGTCAGGAATTTAATCAAATTCTTTAACTTAATCTGGTAATCACCGATTTCTGTGCTTGGCCTGAACTTAATTTCTTTAACATGTATCTGCTTTTGTTTCTTTTTCGCAGCATGCTTTTTCTTGCTTTGCTCAAATACAAATTTACCGTGATCCATAATTCGGCAAACGGGCGGCTCAGAGTTCGGTACAATTTCGACCAAATCTAATCCAGAATCTTCAGCACGTTGTTGAGCGTCTTCAATTGACACTACACCGACTTGTTCGCCTTCTGCATCTATTAACCTCACCTCAGGTGAAGTTATTGCTTCATTAAGGCGTGTCTTTTTATCTGCGCTGATAAATTAATCCTCCAAATTAGTTTCGGCCGAGGCACGCGATATCTTCATTAAGACGTTGAGTCAGGTTTTCCAGAGACATCGCTCCTAAATCCTCACCATCTCGCGTACGTACGGCCACAGTATTTTCGCTTTGTTCACGTTCCCCTAAAATAATTTGATAAGGGACACGTTGCATTGCGTGGTCGCGGATTTTAAGCCCAACCGTTTCATTTCTCAAGTCAACTTCGGCCCTAAAGCCCTGGTTTTTCAAGTTTTCTGCAATTATTTTCGCATACTCACTTTGTTTTTCCGTAATTGAGATAACAACAGCCTGAATTGGTGCCAACCAAACTGGAAATGCGCCGGCATAATTCTCGATTAATATGCCTATAAAACGCTCCATTGACCCCACAATCGCACGATGCAGCATAACCGGAACCTGTTTTGAGCTATCTTCACTGACATAACTCGCATCAAGTCTCTCTGGCATGGAGAAATCGACCTGAATCGTGCCACATTGCCATACACGTCCAATACAATCTTTTAATGAAAATTCAATTTTTGGCCCATAAAAAGCCCCTTCACCAGGTTGCAATTCCCACTCTATCTCTTTGTTATCTAAGGCTAATTCAAGCGCTTTTTCAGCTTTATCCCAGACTTCATCGCTCCCTACCCGTTTTTCCGGGCGCGTTGAAAGCTTGATAATGACATCTTCGAAACCAAAATCTCGATAAACCTCAAATAATAAATCGATAAATTTTGAAACTTCATCCTGAATCTGATTTTCAGTACAAAAAATATGCGCATCGTCCTGTGTGAAATTACGTGCACGCATTAAGCCATGTAAGGTCCCCGATGCTTCATTTCGGTGACAGGAACCAAATTCGGCTAATCTTAGCGGCAAATCCCGATAACTTTTTAGTCCTTGGTTAAAAACTTGAATATGACAAGGACAATTCATTGGCTTAATCGCGTATTCACGATTTTCAGAGCCAGTGGTAAACATATCCTCTCTGAACTTATCCCAGTGACCAGAACGTTCCCACAAGCTTTTATCAACCACTTGGGGTGTATTAATTTCCTGATAGCCGTTCATTCGCATCTTCGAACTTATGTATTGTTCGAGAACCTTATATATCGTCCAACCCTTTGGATGCCAAAACACCATACCCGGTGCTTCTTCTTGAAAATGAAATAAACCCTGTTTCTTGGCTAATTTTCTATGATCTCGCTTCTCTGCTTCTTCTAATCGATGTAAATAAGCCTTCAGCGCTTTTTTATTTTCCCAAGCCGTACCGTAGATACGTTGTAGCATTTCATTATTAGAATCGCCTCGCCAATAAGCACCGGCAAGTTTCATCAATTTAAATGCTTTAATCTTTCCCGTACTTGGAACATGCGGTCCACGACATAAATCTGTAAAAGCACCCTGTGTATATAGCGAAAGGTCTTCATTCGCAGGGATTGATTCTATAATCTGCGCTTTATATTCCTCACCCATATCTCGAAAGAACTTGGTAGCTTCATCCCTACTTTTTACAGTACGTGACACTTCAAAATCAGCCTTGGCTAATTCTTCCATTTTCTTTTCGATTTTTACTAAATCTTCGGGTGAAAACCCGGGTTCATACGCATAATCGTAATAGAAACCGTCTTCGATAACCGGACCAATCGTTACCTGTGCTTCTGGATATAATTCTTTCACTGCTTGCGCCATAAGGTGTGCACAGGAATGGCGAATAATTTCGAGACCTTCTGGATCACGTTCAGTAATAATTCTTAAGTTACTATCATTTTCAATAAGATAAGAGGCATCGACAAGCTTTTCATCGACCATGCCGCCCAGCGTCGCCTTGGCTAGACCAGGACCAATTGATTCTGAAACTTGCATGACCGTCACTGCATGTTCAAATTCACGCTGACTATTATCGGGTAATGTAATCGTGGGCATATCAGCTCCTTTTATTATCAGTGGTGACCCCCACAACAGGTCACGTGTTAAAGGATATTTTAAATTAAACAGGCACTGATTATTATTGTTCAATAATCAGTGCCTTATGTCGATTGGTAGGCACGATTGGACTCGAACCAACGACCCCTACC
>JBFIIJ010000126.1:0-6817 GCA_041601315.1 Gammaproteobacteria bacterium | reverse complement strand
CAGGGTGTATATCGAATTTCAAAATTCAAAAAAAGCAGCCGTTTTCACTACTTTATTCAATTGGACTATCCAAACCTGATTGATGCCTGGTATGGCTACAAAAATAAAACCATTAATTCAGAAGATTTTAAACGTATTGCTGCAGCTTACAAAAAACGCGAAGCACCTCCTCAAGATACCAAGCTGGGCGGCTTTATAGGAATTCACGGGCTGGGTGAAACAAATGAAGAAAAATTGACGATTCACAAGGAAATAAATTGGACGGAAGGTTGTATTGCCTTAACCAATGATGAAATTAATGATTTGAGAAAGTTTATCGATGTAGGAACGCCTGTCATTATTAAAGAATGAAAAATTTCTTCCCACTTGCTGCAGTATGTTGTCTGATAACACTGGCAGCATGTACTAACGAATCTTCAAATCAAATTTATGAAAAAACCTCAAAAAAAACATTTGTAGAAGTTATTCAGGATAGTGAGTTTGCCATTACTGAGAATAATTTTCGAATTACTAATCGTTTACATATCGGCGATGCCATTCAAAAACGAGGAAATATTGATTTCCCTCAAAATGAAGTACTTCTATTCTGCAATCTGACCATCGCCGAAGAAATGTTAAAAATTGAACCTCGTTATATTAATTATTGTCCATATAAGATTACTGCTACGGAGAAAGCCGATGGTGAAATCCTTGTTGGAACACGGTTGTTACCTGTAAAAACAGACAATAAAAAAATGGATGAAATTGCAAAAAAAATCAATAATATATTACGCTCAATGGTAGAATATGCGGCATCAGAAGATCCATTTATTCTTGAGTAAAAATTAATTACAGCACGGAAGCTAAACTGTAAGGTATAGACAGAAAAATGAAGGAACAACCCGAACACAGCTTATTGCTTAAGTGGCTTATATTAACCGGCCTGATAATTTTTTCTCTCATCGTTGCATGGAACGAAGGTGTTCTTTCCATGTTATTCAGTATCGATAAAAGCCACATTTCTTTAATCATCGCATTAATTTATTTATTGATTACTCTGCATTGCGCCAGACTGACTTACATTATTTCATTGCAAACAAATCTATCAAGAAAAGTCGATAACATTATAAAGAATGAAAATAAGTTGGAATTGAAGGTTGAAGATGAAAATATTTTTATCAATTCATCAACCAAGTTGCCAGAGTGTTTTATGACTGATTACATAGGCGATCTATATTTCAGAAATAAAAATGCAGCTAACTCAGATGATACAAGTCAGCCTTCAGATCTAATAGACGTATACGAGTCGCGTTTAAAAGGCCCGCAAGAAATTGGCTGGTTTGTTTCAGACATGATGTTAAAACTCGGCTTACTCGGTACCATTATCGGTTTTATTTTCATGTTAGCTTCAGTTGCCAATATTGCTGATTTTGATGTCAGTAACATGCAGAAAATTCTACAGCATATGAGTAATGGCATGGGCACTGCCCTCTATACTACGCTTGCTGGTCTGATATGTAGCATTTTGTCAGCGATGCAATATCACATGATTGATAGGCATGTAGATGAACTAATCGAACTCACTCGACATTTGACACAAATACACGTTATACCAAAACTTAATAGTATTTAATAAAAATGCGCGTTAAAGATAGACTTCGTTCTGACCCGTTTACAGATTTATTATTTAATGCCCTGTTGGGTTTTACTTTCTTGTTTCTGGTTGCCATCATGTTTATGAATCCGGAAGCTAAGTCCGGAATTATTGATCCAAAAGCGGAATATATTCTGACCATTACCTGGGAAGATAATAGCCCTGATGATGTCGATGTTTGGGTAGAAGATCCTGAGGGTCAAATCATCTGGTTTAGAGCTCCTGAAGCAGGCTTGTTACATCTAGACCGCGATGACCGCGGATTAGTTAATGACACTATTACGATTAATGGCGAGGAACTTCAAAACCCTCTTAATCAAGAAGTTGTAACACTAAGAGGCGTTGTTAAAGGCGAATACGTTGTCAACTTACATTACTACGCATCCGAAACAGGCAAACCCGTTGACGTAAATGTGAGGCTGGCTAAAGTAAATCCTAAATTGGAAATTGTTTACTACGGCACAGTTAACTTGGAAAAAAGGGGCGATGAAAAAACAGCCGTTCGATTTTCTATCGGTCGTGATGGTGAAATTTTCGGGATAAATTTTCTACCAAAATCTCTCGTGGATGTTGGTTAAAAAAATCATAATATTGGAGAAACTATTGTGACATTGGGCATTACAGGCATTATTGCAGCATATATTTTACTTGGTCTATTGCTTCTCAGCATTAACCTTTATTCAAAATGGTCTTGGCCGGTTAAAGCGGCAACGATTGTTATAACATCTGCTTTCTATGTCGTAAGCTATTTTTCATTTCCACCATTACTTGGTTGGCCTACATCTCAGAATCCCCCGCCACAATTTCGACTGATTGCGGCTCATGTTTCTCAACCAAATAAAGAATTAGGGCAAGAAGGTTCTGTTTATCTCTGGTTAACCGAAATAAAAAACATGACAGATTCACCCGAACCAAGAGCTTATGAGCTAGAATATTCCAATGAGTTGCATGAGAGGATTGTTAATGTGAAAGCAAAACTCGATAAGGACATTGCGCAAATGGGTGAGTTTAAAGAACCTGATGATGTGTTCAACCAGGTTGATGAGCAAAGACGCGGTGTAAAATCAGTTAAAATTGAATTCTACGATTTACCTGACCCACTGTTTCCTGATAAAGGCTAAACGTGAAGAGAATATTTTTGAATAGAACATTATCTATCCTATATTTATCTCTACTTGTATTTTCAAGTCAGGCGTTTTCATGGAGTACCCTTACTAACGAACTTGATATCACCTGCCAACAAATCACAAAAAAACTTGAATGTGAATATAGGACGCTGAACGATGTAACAGCATCTTCCATTAATGCAATTTCTGACGATACAAAACTAGAAGTTACTAATAATAAACAATACCCTGAAAGTGGTGATACAACAGCAATATTGTTTTTGGTCGATACTAGTGACCCGGAAAGAAAAAATGTTATTGAAAAAAACAGGATTCACATAAAAGAAATATTAACGACATTAAAACCTCATCATAAAGCAGGACTGGCATCGTTTGATAAGTCATTAAAAGTCCAGTCTCCAATAGGAACCTCTACTTTTTTATTATCAAAATCAGTAGATTCTATAAAGGCATCAGGTAAAACAACTGAACTATACCGAAACCTGTTAAAAGCGATAGAACATCTAAATTCATTCGAAGCACAACGCAAAGTAATTGTCTTGTTATCTGATGGACAAGCGGAAGATAAAGCATACTTTCATTCAGACGTGATAAAAATGGCACGGAAATTTGGCATTACAATAAATTCTATTGGCTATCCTCGCTCTGTCGCATTATCTGTTGCTTTGCAGACCATAAGAAGATTAAGTGAAGAAACCGGTGGAAAATATAGTGAAACAGACACAACATATGACTTGCCGAATCAAAACCTTAAAGATTTTTTCAACAACATTGATAGTGGTGGAAGTTTCTCTGTTGTCTTAGATGAACTGTATCAAGGCAGTAAACCAACAGATTCAGTGACTTTATCAGTTACAACGAAAACGGGAGTAAAACGAATTAAAATTCCTGTAAAAATAAATATTGAAAACCGCATTATTAAAGAACAAGCCAATTTACCTGTCACGAAAAATCCTGTGGCTGTACAGCCTTATGCTAATACAGCAATGAATGCACCTATACAAATAATTACAAAACAACCCACAACACAGCCGATTAACTTATGGATATGGTATGGCTTACCTGCAGCTTTCATAATAATAATTATATTCATATTGATCACTTTATATCTCTTATGGAGAAAACCGGATCAACAGGTCAGTAATTCGAAAAACGATTACAAACCTTATGCCTATTTAATTGCAAACGATGGTACTGAAAAACGATATCCAATAACTCGGACTATTTGCAGAATAGGTCGCAGCAAAGATAATGAATTAAGTCTGGATGACACCTCTATATCAAGGCGTCATGCTGAAATACACAGAAACAATGATGGTACTTTTGACATCATTGACATGAATTCAATGAATGGCGTTTATGTCAATAATGAAAAAGTTGGGAAGGCCGAATTACACGAAGGTGACACTCTTGAAATAGGTGATTTTTTTCTACACTTCACACAACTTGCCTCTGATTACTCGCTTGAAGAATCAACTGTTATGCAAAAAACACGAACCCCCACACATTAAATTATAATTCTAAACTGTAGGTCGAGTTAACTTCAAATATTCTTCAATCAAGTCTGTCATAGTTGATTCAGTCAATAATGGTCTGTCTTCTCCAAACCATTGCTGTTCATTTTCAATAATATTCCTGGCGATTTGATTACTAACTACACTGCCTTTTTTATTTTTGCATAATTCTGAAGCATTAACTAAAAGTGATGTTGCTGCTCCTAACACAATCTCCCTGTGTTTTTGATACAAGGTATCTTGTGCACTTTCATTTATATCAATATTTGAATGAGAAGCGACAGGTTTAATCGTCTGTGAAACAAACATCATTAAATTACTGAATTCATCTGGCATCGAAATTCTACTAACCGTTCCCCAGCAATACAGGTCAACGGGTCTTACTTCCCACTCGTTTTTGTTTTTTTCACTATTAATCACTGATAATAATTTTTTTTGAACACATTCTTGTGCATGTTCCCATAAATTTTCTATTTTACTTAATAGTTCTTCATCTATAACTTCTTTATTACCTGGCTCAAGACCAAACAATAAAGGGATGCCTTCATCATAAAGTTTCCAAGACTCTTTGCATGACCACTGTTCATACAACTTCTGCAATGAAAGTTTATCTCTATCATAGATCTTATCTTCTCGCTCTCGCATAGATATATTCGATTCACTGGCAGAAGAAACTTTTTGAGTTTTCGCATTATAAGAAAACAATGCTTTTATTTTAGTTGCAATGCTCATAGCTTGTATTTTTATTCTAATTAGTTACAAGATAATCCAGTTCAGATTGACTAAACCCAGCTAGCAACCTTGCTTCATGATTAATCTTCTTGGTTTTAGAGGAAGGTAGAAATTCATCAACGATTTCTTTGAATTTTTCTTCCGGATTATAATTCATTTTTTCACACAAATAACGGTACCATTTTGTACCAAAGTTAACATGTCCAATTTCTTCTTCAAGAATCAATTCCAGTATGTTTACAGTATTATCATCTTTTATCTGACGAAAGCGCTCAATTAAATTAGGCGTCACATCAAGGCCTCTTGCTTCCATAATACGTGGCACGACAGCTAAACGTAACAATATATCGTGTTGTGTTTTCTCTGCTATAGTCCAGAGGCCATCATGTGCAGAAAAATCACCATAGTCATAACCCAGACTAATTAAATTATCACGCAACAATTTAAAATGTTTTGTTTCTTCTACCGCTACTTTTGTCCAATCTAAATAAAACTCTTTTGGCATATTCTGAAAACGATATATCAAATCCCAAGCCAGGTTAATAGCATTGAATTCGATATGTGCAAATGAATGAATCATTGCTGCCCTACCTTCAATAGTTTGAATATTTCGTTTGGGGACATCTTTTGGCACTATTAATTTTGGTTTATCTGGACGCCCTGGATTTGTTAATTCGGCATTTGTCATAAATGCGTCATAATTAACAGCATCATTAAATATTTTCTTTGCAGCATTTTCGGAGAGTAATAATTTATTATCTAATGTAGATTCTGTAAGGCACTGATGAGCCAGATAAAAAATATTATCCATTACGATTGAATAACACTCTTATAACCAGACCAGTGGATATCCCAAGATGGCTCATCTTTACCAGCCAGATACTGTTCATCGACACAGAAACCGGGAATAACAGCTAATTCTCCATTAATATAAATCAGAGGGATCCGATCTCTTTGCCAAGGTAATACTGCTCGTTCCTGAAACAATTGCTTTACTGTCTTTGAATGTGATGAATTTTCAGGGTGAATTTTTTCTCCACCTAGTCTATATCGAACTACAAATTCTGCGTTTTTGGTCTTTACTTTAGATACGCCCTTACCTTGCACTGAGTTTGCAAAAATCGTTTCACCTGATACATTCAAAACTTCTTCAGGTGACCATCTATATTCAATTTTCACATCATGTTCTTTCGTTATATTTATAGCATAGAGTGTATTTTTATATCGCCTTACTTCAACATCCCCCCAATTGACGCAAGGCGATTTATCCGTAGTTGATAAAATAACATCGGTAATAATCTTCTCAATATTTTTTGACCCTGGTGTTTTTAAATTTAATTCCTTTAACCATAAGAAAATAAGGTTTTTTTGCCTTTCTACACTAAGTTCCTGAACAACATCAAGGCTGAGGTTATTAGTATTATTGCGCCGTGCAATATTGAAATCACTTGACGCAACTTCATCTAGCAAATCTTTATATTCTTTTTGATTATTGATTAAACGACTAATCGTTTCTCTATAGGCAGGCCACCTCTTTTCAATAACAGGTGCTAAATTATGTCGAAAATAATTCCGGTCATATCGACTGTCTGAATTACTTTTATCATCTTGCCAAATTAATTTATTTTCTTCAGCATAATGTTTTAAACTGTCGTTTGAATAATTTAGCAATGGTCTAACGTGAAAGGTATTACCCCATTGTTTAATTAATGGCATTGAAGCCAACCCACGTGGACCAGCGCCTCTCAATGCTTGAAGGAAAAATGTTTCAACCTGATCATCTTGATGGTGACCGGTAAAAAGCACGTCGT
>JBFIIJ010000125.1:0-6832 GCA_041601315.1 Gammaproteobacteria bacterium | reverse complement strand
TCCTTAATAAAACGATCTAGACCCCATTCAAAACTTTTCTTATGTCCTTCTGACAGAGGATGGATTGAAAAATCACCTTCACGAACTGCCAATTCGATCGGTAAAAATTCCTTGATAGCTACATCATCATCAAGATTCGTATCATGCGCGAGATAGGTAATTCCAAAACCACCTTGACCAAGGATTTCTTTTATCTCATACCAGTGAAGCTTATAGCCTGGCTGCAAGGAATTACGGTGAGTTTTATCCAATTATGATTTCCACCTATTATTTTGTCATCATGATCAATAGTAGTATTTCATCAGTAATTATGGACATATTTATGTCATATTAAAAATGAACAAACCCTATTTGTAGTGGTATTTTTAACAGTGTAGGTGGCATACAGTTAAAAATGGGGTATTTCAGTTCAGGCTTACAATTCTGGGATGATAGTTCACTACCTCAGAAACAGGCATCCATGTTTTCTCTACTATTTACAACAATATAGCAATATAGATAGCTAGTAGTGTTTTTAAGAAATCTATCAGACAACAAACTGTGCAATTCCATCTCGGAATGACCAATCAATATCTTTGTTTTCTACAATACTAATTAATACATTGGCAGGATCGATACCCGGGTCGCGAGCTAGATTCTCAACGGCTTTTTTATAAAAGGCCTGCTTTGATTCATCAGAACGACCGCTGCGCATGGTTAAATGCATCATTACTCTATCGCCTGTGCGTTCTTGCAGTTGCAGACAATGTGGTTCGCATTCATGAATGATTTGGTAACGATCGTCATCAGGAAAACCCATCGTTTCTATCACTGCTGAATTAATTCCATCTGCAACGGCTTTGATGTATTCGGGAGATTTACCTTTTAAGATAGAGATATTTACTAATGGCATTGTATTCACCTATATTGTTTTGCTAGTTCTTTCGCTCGGTTATATTGATTAGGAAATAGTTTATGCTCATCCAATAATCCTTGCATCCTTCTTCTGGCATGTTCATTACCTAGTTCTATCGCCATGGAATACCACATTGCTGCAGTCACATAGTCTTGTTTCACGTACTGACCATTATCATACATTACACCTAGATTATATTGTGCATCAGCAGATCCTTGTATTGCAGATTTTTCAAACCACTCTTTTGCTTGTTTATAATTTTTTTCTGTTCCTAGTCCTAAATAATACTGAATACCAATATAATTCTGCGCAAGTAAATCGCCTTTGTTTGCCTGTGCTGCCCACAGTGGAAGTGATTTTTCATATTTACCTTGTTCAAAAAGAACTTTTGGATCATTGTTTTCCGTGCAAGATGTTAATAAGAAAATAAATATTACATAGTAAATAATGATTCTCATAAATATATGAGTAGCATATTATCTATGAGATTCACTAAACCTTAGACAAGGCTTGTTCAATATCAGCAAGCAAATCATCTACATGTTCAATCCCAACTGATAACCTGACAAGATCATCAGATACGCCAGTTTTTTCAAGTTCTTCCGGAGAAAGTTGTCTATGCGTTGTTGTTGCCGGATGACAAGCTAATGATTTTGCATCGCCAATATTGACAAGGCGTGTAAACAATTCCAGTGCATCAATAAATATCGCGCCACCTTCAGCACCATCTTTAATACCAAAACTTAGTATACTTGCGGCCTTGCCAGCACAATATTTTTCCAACAACTTTGAGTCACCGTGATCCGGAAGACCTGCATACCTGACCCAGTTCACTTTATCGTGCTTCGATAAATAGTTGGCAACTTTAATAGCGTTTTCGCAGTGACGGTCCATTCTTAATGGCAGTGTTTCAATGCCCTGTAATATCATAAAACTATTCATGGGTGATATTACTGCTCCCGTATTTCTTAAAGGTACAACTCTTGCACGTCCAATATACGCGGCTTCACCTAATGCTTATGTATATATAACACCATGATAAGAAGGGTCAGGTTCATTTAGTCTTTTAAAACGATCGGCATATTTTGCCCACGGAAATTTACCGGAATCAACAATGATGCCACCAATACTGGTACCGTGCCCGCCCATATATTTTGTTAATGAATGCACCACGATGTCACAACCATGTTCAAAAGGTCTGCATAGATACGGCGTGGGCACCGTATTATCAACAATAACGGGCACGCCTTTAGAGTGTGCTAATTTAGATATCTTTTCAAGATCGGCAACATTTCCAGCTGGGTTACCAATCGACTCACAAAATACTGCTTTGGTTTTATCATCAATCAATGATGTTATTTGTTCATAATTAGATGCATCAATGAAACGGGTTTCTATTCCCATTTGCGGAAATGTATGCGCAAATAAATTATAGGTTCCGCCATACAAACTACTCGTGGAAATAATATTGTCTCCCGTCTCGGCGATGGTTTGTATTGAATAGCTTATTGCTGCCATACCAGAAGCCAAAGCAAGCCCGCCAATTCCGCCTTCCATTTCAGCAACACGCTGTTCTAACACCGCAGTTGTAGGATTCATTATGCGGGTATAAATATTACCCTCAACTTTTAAATCAAATAAATCTGCTGCATGCTGAGTACTATCGAATGCATACGATGTCGTTTGATAAATAGGAACGGCAACTGCTTTAGTCGTTGGTTCAGGAGAATAACCGCCATGTACGGCAATGGTTTCGATCTTCATATTATTTTCTTTTTATGAGTTAGGAGATAAAACTTTATTTAGTAAAATACGGGCTCTTGTTTTTACGAGAAGCTTCATCAACTTGATCAGTATTAAAACAGGATTCTTGCCAATCAGAAATCTTATATTCCTGTTTAAACTCAGCTATTGATTCACTATCTTTATAAGCCAATAAGTTTTCTTCTGTATTAAAATGATAAATGCCGCCTATCTGCTGACTTTCCGAATGCTGCAGCCATGTTTTTGAAAGTAAACCCTCAACTGAATTCATCCAGTCAGCCAATGCATCAAGATCCTCAATTAACCTTTGATATCTCTCAGCTCTAAATTTCAATATGAGTATATGCATTTTATTTGTCTCATCAAAAAATGATTAGCTGATCATTTCTACATCACTTTTTGTTTTTCTTGTTTTTCTTCTTATCTTTTTTCTTGTTCTTGGACTTCTTGTCTTTTGATTTTTTATCTTTATCTTTATCTTTTTTCTTGTTCTTTTTATTTTTCTTATTTGATTTTTCCGGTTTTGCTTTTACCTTGGCCTTTGATTTTTTTTGTACATAAGTACCATCAAGTACTGCCGTCGCCACCTTTAAAACTGTTGCCGCTCGACCAGGACTAAACCCGGGTGCAGTTTCCAGGACTACAACGCCACGCTTTACTAATGCTTCTACTGTAGTAATCCGACGCTTTTTAAGAAATTCGACTGTTTTTGGCCCTATACCATTAACCGTACTGACTGGTGTTGTCATATCTAATCTCCCCTTTATAATTTTTTAATTATTCTTTAAGTATAGCATTCGCAAGGAGCAAAAATTATGACAAGGGATGAAATAATTTACTAATTTTCCATCTGTACTATGTGTTTTTGATACGGAATAGTGATATTCGCAGTTTGCAATGCAGTATAAACTTGGTTATTAATCTCGTATTTTAATTCAAAGTATTTCTTTGTTGGAATCCAGTAGCGGACACCTATCTCAATACCGTATTTTGAAAGTTCCTCAATCCCAACCTGAGCTCCAGGTTCGGAAACAACGGCACTATGTTTGTTTAGCTCTTCAAGAATAATTTGGATAACTTTTTTCGGATCTTCATCAAAACCAATTGTAATCGTTTGCTCCACGATTAAATTTGTTGACGAATTATAAATTATCTCACCAATGATCCGGTTATTGGGAACAGTAATCCTTTCACCATCTTCATTGCTTAATAATGTATAAGCCAATTTTATTTCTTCGACAATTCCAATGACGTTGTTAATTCGAATCGTATCACCAACAATAAATGGACGCGTTAGAATGATAGTTAGCCCAGCGCCATAATTAGAAATAGGACCTTGTAGTGCCAGAGTGCTGCCAAATACAACAGCGCCTAAAGCCGCAATAAATGGCGCGATACTAACGCCGAATTTTCCCAGCGCAATGATAAAAACAAAAGCCAGAACAATTATCTTGGCAAGACCAGCAAAGAATTTTGAAAGTGTTATATCAAGATTAAGGCGTTCACATAATCTTAATACCAATGACGAAATCCATCGAGCAATCTGCCAACCGATTATAAGAATGAGTAATGCTGCTAAAAATTGAAAGCCGTAATTAACCGCAATTTCACTGGCTAAATCTGCTGCCTTTTGAAGTGTCTGTAATTCCTCTTCCATAATTACCACCAATATTTGGTTTTGACTAGAATACCACTACCGACGAACTTTTAAAGCTGATCCACACATCACTTCCTATAGTTAACTCCAGCTTTTCTAACGCTTTATGTGTAATTATTACCTGAATCTGTTCATCGATATTTACGTTGAGCTTTATATTGCCTTCTTCTTCATGCATACCGGTAACTTTCCCGGAAAAGCTGTTTTGCATACTGGAATCAAGCTTATCTTTCGACACGACAATTTGTTTTGGATCAATTGCAATTTGTTCTGCCTGTTTCACTCCGTCTGGAATACTTATCGATAATTTGCCTGTATTGAAAACATTATTTTGCGTATCAAGAACACCACTAAAAAGGTTAATCAAATGCGCTTCAAAAACTTTACCATTGACAACGCTATAAATATCATCGGCTAAACATTGTGCTTGTATTTGATTGTGTGTTGTAAAAATAACAGTTTTTCTTAATTCATTTTTTAATGTGAGTACAAGTTGTTCCAAATCATGAATTGAGTTTTTATCAAGATGAGTAAACGGTTCATCTAATATTAATACTTCTGGATTGAGTGCCAATACCTGACCTATCGCTACCTTTTGTGCTTCACCGCCTGATAGTGAACGCGCTGATCGATCTGCTAATGCGGTAATACTCAAAAGCTTCATGACTTCGTTTACTTTTTTCAATCGTGTGTTTTTTTCAATATGCTTTAGCTTCAAACCAAGTTCAATGTTCTTAAATACGGTCCCTCTCAAAAGATATGGGCTTTGCTGAACATAGCCCACAGTTTTCCTGAACTGTTGCAGATTTTGTTGTTCCAGTTTCTTTTCATCGTAGATTAATATCCCTTCTTTCGGCAAATTAAGAAATGCCAGAATATTTAGCAAACTGGTTTTTCCCGAACCATTAGGCCCGACGAGTGAAATGATGTCAGATCTTTTTATTTCAATATTAATATCGGACAAATTAAAGCCTGAATGGGAATTGTCACCATAGTTAAACTCCATATTTTTTATCTGATATAAACTGGTCATTTAATTTTCAACTGAAATTGTTGAAGCAAGGCATTAACAATAAAAGCAACAAGCAACAACATAAAACCGAGTGCCAATGCAAATTCAAATTCACCTTTGCTTGTTTCCAATGCAATCGCTGTAGTCATTGTGCGGGTATAACCGGCGATATTGCCACCCAACATCATCGCAATACCCACTTCGCCAATAGCACGTCCGAAGCCTGTAACCACAGCAGCTATTAAAGCGAAACGAACTTCACTCATATAAATAATGCTACGTTGAAAATAGCTCGCGCCTAATGATGTGCAGGTTTTGGCTAATCTTGGATCAGCACTATTAACTGCGGATATACAAAGATTCCATATGATAGGAATAATTAACGCACATTGACCAATAACCATTGCGGTCGGCGTGTATAACAATCCCATGTCTCCCAAAAATCCTTGTCTATTTAATATTCCATATAACAACAATCCAACTACAACTGTCGGCAATGCCATTAACGTATTTAAACACGCTAACAATAAGTTTTTACCCTTAAACTCATTTAGCGCAACAACAACGCCTAAGGGGAGACTGAACAAAACAGCAATTAATACGGCAATTAAAGAGACATTTAATGACGTCCAGACAACATAAAATAATGTTCGATCAAAATTAATAATTAAATTAAAAGATGAAATGATTGCGTCAAGAAAAAAACTTTTCCCCTCATCCGGTATTTTATTCACTAGCAACTGTTTTTCAATTAACAACTCGGGATGAAAAAGTTTCTCTCCATGAAATTGATAATCGTTAATAATATTTTGTGCTTTAGCTCCTGTAAGAAAATCAATGTATTTCTCTGCAAGTGAATAATTTACATGACTCTGTTTTTCGGGGTTTATTGCAATAACATGATACGGATTATATAAAAACGGATCGCCCTGATATTGAATATCCAGATTAATGCGATCTTTAAATGCCAGATAAGTGCCACGATCAGTTAACGTATATGCCTGTTGTTCATTAGCCAACAGTAAAACTGAACCCATTCCCGTTCCAGCTTGCACATACCAATCACCTTCAGGTTGAAGACTAGTATTTTCCCAAATGGCTAGTTCTTTCTTATGTGTACCAGAATCATCGCCTCTGGAGATAAATGTATAGTTGGAATTAAATAAATTATTAAATGCTTCAGATAATGATTTAGTTTGTTTAATCTTGGCAGGATCGTTTTCTGGACCGACTAAAATAAAGTCATTGTGCATGACCGGATGTCTTTTTAATCCATATCCCGATTGTATAAACTTTTTTTCGTCTCCCGGTGCATGAGTGAGTAACACATCAATATCACCCTGCTTACCCAAACGCAGCGCCTGCCCACTTCCAACCGTTATGACATTAATTTTTACGTTGTTATCATTTTCAAAAACAGGATTTATTATCGACATTAATCCAGAATTTTCTGTCGTATGAGTAACAGCAAGACGTAACGTTTTTGTCTCCGCATTTACAAGAG
>JBFIIJ010000124.1:0-6856 GCA_041601315.1 Gammaproteobacteria bacterium | reverse complement strand
TCTAGCCGGTTATCTGGTAATGACCCTGGCGATTGGCATAGGATTATTAATCGCTTCGCTTGATGAAAATTCAGCTACAACCTTCAAGCAAAAGCTACTCAGCTTATTTCGATTATTACTTAGTGCAAAAGCCAGACTCAGATTAAGTCTGGTGATGATGGTGATAGCCCTGGTGCTAACTCACTCACGTATGGGTAATACTGCTTTTTTTGCTAGCTTGTTTATCACAGGCGCAATTGGGCTGGTTTTTTCAAAACACGCAACCCGCTCGGTGGTAATTCTACTCGTTAGTTTGATCATTATAGATTTGCTGATTGTCGGCCAATGGTTTGGTTTTGAAAAGGTGAAGCAGAGATTAGAGCAGACCACCGTAGTGTCTGAAAATCGGGATGAAGTTAACAAATATGGATTGGTGCAATGGCAGGATTATCGCTTGACAGGAAGTGGCTTAGGCAGCTTTTATACCGTATTTCCCCATTATCGTGGCGTGGATGTTTATGGTTTTAACAAGGAAGCACATAATGATTATTTGCAATTCGCAACTGAATCCGGCGTTATAGGCTTGATTTTATTAGCATTAATTACTCTAGTTTCATTTTTAGCCGCCATTTTGGCGCATTACCGGCGACATGATCCCTTGATGCGAGGGGTGTCGTTTGCCTCAATTATGGGAATTATGGCTATTCTGATTCATTCATCAGTCGATTTTAATTTACAAATGCCGGCTAATGCGGCGACGTTTGTGGTTTTGTTGGCTTTGGCGTGGATAAGTTTATTTATGGGGGCGAAGAAGAAGAATGATATTGAAGGCTTATCAATGTATGAAAACGGCACTAAATAGGTGCGTGAAACAATATTAATATTAGTTACATAGCTTGATTTTATTAGATTATTCCATAAAATACAGAAATAGCTGAAACATCAATAAATAGATTTACAGAATCAGTTTTAAAAGGGTTAAGAGTTTTCTGGGGGAGATAAGGACTTGCGCACGAATTACACATATGGACTAGCTGTTTTTCTACTAATCTTTAGTCAATTTTCGGCTGCAGAATTGCTTGATGGTCAGGGAATTGATTTTGCAGGCGGTAAGCTCTCTCCTGAATTAACAGTTAAAGAATCTCACGATGATAACCTGACAAATCAGGCCGGTGGTGAAATCGATACTTTCGTCACAACCGTTACGCCTCATTTAACCTACGAATTAAAAAACAATAAAAATCTTTATACTCTCGATTACCTGGTTTCTGCTGCAACACATGCCAGTAGTCATAACGATGATTATATCGACCAGACTGTTAGCGGTGGTTATGAATACACACCAACGAGTAAAATTTCAGCCGGTCTTGATTTTGAATACTTTAAAGGGCACGACCCTCGAGGTACGGGTGCTGCAGAAGGTACTGGCGCAGTCCAACAAGGATTTGATCGGTATCATCACTATAAAATAGAAGCGAATGCCGCTTATGGTGCGGAATCAGCTAAAGGTCGTTTTGAAGCAGATATCGGTCATATTGAAAAGGATTACGAAAATAATAGAGCGACAACTGCAGTCCGAGATCGTGAAGATCATTATGGCAGTGCGCGACTTTATTATCGTGTCATGCCTAAAACCAGATTACTCTTTGAAGGTCGTGTAACAGAATATAAATATGATCGGGATGCAGCAGGCACAGCAAGTCTGGACAGCACAACGTCAAGAGGCTTGCTTGGTGTAGTCTGGGATACAACATTCAAAACGACAGGTAACGCATCAATTGGTTATATACAAAAGAATTTCGATGCCAGCACCAGAAAAGACGGTGAAGATTTAACCTGGGAAGTGGGTGTTGAATGGAAACCAAAAACTTACTCGACCTTTACGCTTGATACCTCGCGTGATTTTTCTGAAACTAATGGTGCGGGTAACTTTACTAAATCAGATAGCATCAGTGTGGGTTATTCACATGAATGGTCTTCCAAAATAAGCACGCTCGTAAGCGTGGATTATACTGAAAATAGTTTTGATCAGGATACGACAGGCAGATCTGATGATTTATTTAAATTTGGCGCTAGTATCGACTATGAGATGCGTCGTTGGCTTAGTTTAGGCGCGGGTTATACGTATGATGAACGTGATTCTACTATTAACAGTTTTGACTATAAGCGCAATCAAGTAGAAGCCTTTGCTACGGTAATTTTCTAGTTTAAATAGTAAGAAGAATACCCTTTCAACGTTCGTTGAAGTCTTAATTTTCGTGTTAGAATACTCAGTCTTTTTACACTGATTTTAGAAGTATGTTCCAATCTAAAAATATCACTTTTTTTCTGGTCTCCTTAAGCATATTGGTATTCCTGTTTTTATTGAGTTTCTCAATTCAGGGTGCGTATGCTGGTCAGGCGAAAACCGATTCCAAAGCGAGCTTACCGGATTACGAACTGGGTACTGGAGATATGATTCGTATTCAGGTTTATGATGAGGAAGATCTCTATCTTGAATCACGAGTCAGTGATCGAGGTACTATTTCCTATCCTTTTCTTGGTGAATTAAAAGTGACGGGAAAAACTGCAAACCAGTTAGCTGAAACCATTGCTTCTCGATTAAAAGGCGATTATCTGATTCATCCTAAAGTCTCGGTTGATATCATGGAATATCGTGAATTTTATGTGAACGGTGAGGTTGAAGATCCGGGTGGTTACCCTTTTCAACCGGGTGTGACAGTTCGTAAGGCAATTTCGATTGCAGGTGGTTTTAAAGAACGTGCCTCCAAAGAAAAAATTAATGTCATTCATGATGATGATCCAAATGGAGAACCAAAACCGGTTAGATTGGATGAGTTTATTTTACCAGGCGACATTATTACTGTTGAAGAAAGTTTCTTCTGATCATTTCTTATGAACGATAGACAAACAACGCATAGTCTTTCACATGTTCACCATCATGATGAAGATGAAATTAATCTGGGTGAATACCTTCATATATTATCGGCACATAAATGGTCCATTCTTGGTTTTGCTATTGTCATTACACTTTTAACGATACTGGTCGTTTTTTCTATTGAACCGGTATATGAGTCAACTGCGACTATATTAATAGAGTCAGAAGAAGAGAATGTTGTATCGATAGAAGAAGTTTATGGTATTCCCGGCGCTAACGATGAATATTTTGAAACGCAGAATCAGATACTGCAATCAAGGAATATCGCTGAAAAAGTTATTGATGTATTAAATATACCTGCACATCCTGAATTTGATCAGGAGAAACAGGAACCGGGTTTGCGTGATAAGGTTTTGTCATGGTTACCATTCGATTTATTTGAAGAAGATGAAGTCGTACCAGACTATGCTGTTCGAAATAACATCGTTAAAAAATTCAGGAAACAATTAAATGTAACTCCTATTCGCAATAGTCAGTTAATTAATATTACGTTTGAATCTGTTGATGCTGAATTAACCGCGACAGTACCAAATACGCTGGCAAAAATTTATATCAGAAGTGACCTTGAAGGTCGCCTTGCCATGACACACAAGGCAACAGGTTCGATAACAGAACAATTGGACGAATTGAAAAAAAATCTGGAAGCCTCTGAAAAAGCATTGCAGACATTTAGAGAAAAAGAAAATTTAATCGATATAAAAGGTGTCGACAGTCTCGCTGCTAAAGAATTGGATGAATTGACGGTTGAATTAGTTCAGGCGCGTCGTAATCGTACTGAGTTTGAAACAGCTTATCGTCAGGCGATGGCTTTAAAAGGAAAATCTATCGATGCCTATGAATCTATTCCTGCCGTATTAAGAGACAAGGGATTACAAAATGCTAAACAATTTTTGGCAGAGGCTGAACGTAAGGTTTCTGAACTAAAAAAACGTTACGGTCCGAAGCATCCTAAGATGATTGCGGCAATAGATGAACTGGCTGCTGCGGATAAAAGTGTTAAGGCACAAATTATTAATGTGGTTGATTCACTTAAAAAGGAATATGAAGTTGCTAGTGCGAAGGAAGGGCATTTAAGTGGAGCAATGAGCCGTACCAAACGTGATGTTGGCGAAATGAACCGTAAAGAAAGTCAATTAATCGCATTGGAACGTGACGTTGAAGCAAATAAAAATATCTATGAAACATTTCTGAGTCGTTATAAAGAAACGAGTGCGGTAAGCGAGTTACAGCCATTAAATGCGCGTGTTGTAGACCCTGCTGTAATTCCATCTAAACCCGCCAAACCAAAAAAAGGATTAATTATATTAATAGCAATGGTCTTGAGTTTTATTATCGGCACTCTGATTGCTTTTTTGATTGAAGCTTTGGATAACACCATGGAGCATGCACAGGATGTTGAAGCAAAATTACATGTATCTGTATTAGGGATTTTACCTAAGTTAAATATATGGTTGAACAAGGACATCAAGGTCCTCCGCTATTATACCGATAATAATCAAACACCCTTTGCAGAAAATATAAGAACGATCCGATCAGGAATCCTGCTTTCGGGGATCGATGAAAAACAAAAAGTTGTACTGGTGACATCATCTATGCCGGGTGAAGGTAAAAGCATGACGGCTATTAACCTTGCTTTGTCGCTTGGGCAAATGGGTAAAGTTCTACTTATTGATTGTGACTTACGCAGACCATCAATAAGAGAAGTTTTTGGAATTGATTCTAAAGATGTTGGGCTCAGTCATTTTATGCTGGGTACGCATACCTTACAGGAAGCAGTTCATGTTTATGAGAAGGAACACATTAGTGTGATGCCTGCGGGTAGTGTGCCACCTAATCCATTAGAAATGTTATCGTCTGAACGTTTTAGAAAAGGACTGGATGCGCTTAAAGCAAAATACGATCATATCGTGATTGATTCTGCGCCCGCTGTTGCTGTGAGTGATGCGCTTGTTATGAGTCAATTGGTTAATCAGGTTATCTATTTAATCAAGGCAGATGAAACACCCTACCAACTTGCTCAGGAAGGGATTAAGCGGTTACAAAAAGTGAATGCGCCGTTAGTCGGTGTTGTCTTAAATCAAGTCAGTCCTCCAAAAAAATCAGGTCGTTATGGTCATTACTCTGGACAGTATTATGGCTATTATGGATACGACAAAAGCTGATAACCTAACGTAATGATTGATTTACATTGCCATCTTTTACCCGAAATTGATGATGGCTCAAAATCGCTGGAACAATCAATGGCTATGTTGCGTCATGCTGTTGCTGCTGGAATTACAAAAATTGTTTGTACACCTCATATTACTCCGGGTCGTTATGATAATTCTTTAGAAACGATCAAGCCTATCTTTGAAATATTTAGAGATGCATGTATTGAAAATGCTATTCCGATTGAAATTGGTTTTGCCGCTGAGATACGTTTTGATCCCGTTATAATCGACATGGTCAATAATGATAGTTTGCCTGTTCTTGGTGAATACGAAGGCGAGCGTTTAATATTATTGGAATTTCCGCATTCGCATATTCCTCCTGGAAGTGAAGAATTAATTCAATGGTTAGCCGATAGAGGTATACGTGTCTTAATCGCGCATCCTGAACGTAATCGTAGTGTATTACATGATATTGAGATCATTACGCCCTTAGTCAAGATGGGATGTTTATTGCAAATTACCGGTGGTTCACTAACAAATGTGTTTAGTGATGGTTCCAGAGATTGTGCTATCGAATTACTCAAGCGCGGTTGGGTTAATGTTATTGCTAGCGATGCACATAATCTACATGCTCGTAGTCCGGAATTGGAGCCAGCGCGACGAGAAGCGGAAAAAATAGTGGGCGAAAAAGAATCACTAGAAATGGTATTAGATCTCCCTGAAAAGATTAGCAAAATGCATTTCAAAGGCTAGCATTTTGAATTCTGACAATCATAGACCTATACAAAATAATACATTTATAAGAGCGATAGCACTTATCGCGATACCTGTTTTGCTTTGTATGATCTATGTTGCAGCAAACTGGGGTATAGCTGATGTTTATTACCGACCAGCGATGAATCAACTTAGAAATTGGAGTTTGGGTAAAATTGAACTTGAGAATATAGACTGGGATGAGTTACGAATTAAATTATCCAAAGCACTTGAACTCGATCCGAATAATCCGGAAATTCATGAAAGTTTAGCTCTTGCTATAGAGGGGCGATTTTCTAAAGCAGCACCAAAAGATGCAGAAGCAGAAGTTTTTCGAAAACTTGCATTAGATCATTATCGTCAGTCCGTTAAACTTAGACCGGTGTGGCCTTATGCATGGAGCAATATGGCTTTAGTAAAGTTTCGCCTGGGGCAGATTGATGATGAATTTTATGAAGCATTACATAATGCAGAAAGGCTGGGGCCATGGGAACCGAGCATACAACGTACGGTGATAGAACTTGGTTTGATTAATTGGCTTGTGTTGCCTAAATCAGAACGTACCTTTGTGCTAGATACGATTTCGCATGCATTGGAAAAACAACCTAATGAAGCGTTAAAAATAGTTAACAATCATGGTCATTTAGATATTATTTGTTTTATACATAAAGAGAAGCCGCGAGTTGTTGAATATTGTGACGAATACAAGAAAGTAAAAAAGTGAAATAAATTATTTTGAAATCATTAGATAAAATTGCCATTGTAGGTATCGGCGGTGTCTTCCCCGGTGCGCGTGATCTGAATGAATTTTGGCAGAATATTCTGGGTGCGAAAGATACTGCTGTCGACGTTGGTGCAGACCGTTGGCGTCTTGAATCTGATGAATTGTATTCTCCTGAGTTAGCACCAGATAAAGTTAACTCTCGTCGTGCTTGTTTGATTCAGGATTTTCAATTTAATCCAGAAGGATTGAATGTCGATGCTGAATTATTGCAACGTCTTGATCCTATGTATCAAATATTATTGCATGCAGGTC
>JBFIIJ010000123.1:0-6884 GCA_041601315.1 Gammaproteobacteria bacterium | reverse complement strand
ACTTCTAAAAATTAGGATTTTTGCATGAGAGCGAGGAAGTACCACGCGCAGAACCGGAGTGCATAAATATGCATGAGGATTTGAGCATGGAACTGACGAAGCTATCATGTAAAAAGACCATTTTTAGATGTGTGTTTACTTTATGCCTAACTTGGCCTCTAAATAATGTATATCCGTTCCACCTGCCATAAACATCGTATCTTTAACCAGTTTTTGATGTAACGGAATATTGGTTTTAATACCATCAATTACAATTTCAGATAAAGCCATCGACAAGCGTGCTAAAGCAAGTTCTCTTGTTTCACCATGAGCAATTAATTTACCGATCATAGAATCATAATGTGGCGGTACTTTGTAACCCTGATAAACATGAGTATCGACACGAATACCAAAACCACCCGGTGGATGATAATGTTCGATCGTCCCCGGTGAAGGCATAAACGTTACCGGATCTTCTGCATTGATACGACACTCAATTGCATGACCACGTATTTTTATATCTTCTTGTTTATAACTTAATGGTAAACCACTGGCGATGCGTAACTGCTCTTTGACAAGGTCAACACCGGTAATCATTTCCGTTACCGGATGTTCGACCTGAATACGAGTATTCATTTCTATGAAATAAAATTCGCCATCTTCATAAAGAAACTCAAAAGTACCCGCGCCGCGATAAGAAATAGCTCTACATGCTTCAACACATCGCTCACCAATTTTTTTTCTGACCTCTTCGGATAGCCCTGGTGCTGGTGCTTCTTCAATTACTTTTTGATGGCGTCGTTGCATAGAACAATCACGTTCACCTAAATAAATAACATTGCCATGTTCATCAGCGAGTATTTGTATTTCGACATGGCGAGGATGTTCAAGAAACTTCTCCATGTAGATCATGTCATTGCCGAACGTAACACCGGCTTCTGTACGGGTTAATGCAACTGACTTAAGTAAGTTAGCTTCGCTATGCACAACACGCATTCCGCGACCACCACCGCCACCGGAAGCTTTAATAATGATCGGATAACCAATTTTTTTTGCCGTCTTTTTTAATACATCAGGATCTTCACCTAATGGCCCATCTGAACCGGGAACACAGGGTATGCCTGCTTTTTTCATCGCATTAATTGCTGAAACTTTATCACCCATTAAACGAATGGTTTCAGCTTTAGGCCCAATAAAAATAAAACCACTTTGCTCTACTCGTTCAGCAAAATCAGCATTTTCTGAAAGGAAACCGTAACCCGGATGAATTGCTACAGCATCAGTTACTTCGGCAGCACTTATAACAGCAGGAATATTTAAATAACTTTCGGTTGATGATGCCGGGCCTATGCAAACAGATTCATCAGAAAGAAAAACATGCTTCAAATCTCGGTCGGCTTCAGAATAGGCAGCAACTGTTTTAATACCCAGTTCTCTGCATGCTCGCAAAACGCGGAGAGCAATCTCACCTCGGTTTGCAATAACAACTTTATCTAACATAACAATGCTCTATGAATTCGATTTATAAATAACGTTTTTATTTTAACGTTTGTTTATTTTCAGGATGGCTCAACTATGAATAAGGGCTGACCATATTCAACGGCCTCACCATTCTCAACTAAGACCCGCAATAATTTACCATCAGTATCAGCTTCAATCTGATTCATAATTTTCATTGCTTCGATAATACAGATCACATCACCCGATTTAATAGCCTGTCCTTTACTAACAAAGACAGGTTCTTCTGGAGAAGGGGAAGTATAAAAAATCCCGACCATAGGTGAAGTAATAACATGTCCTTCATTAGAAAAATCATTACTTGATGCGTTCTCAGCAACTGCTGGATGAGTGCTGACAGGTGCGGAATGCGCTACTGGCATTGATTGAGGAACGTTGATCGTTGTTTGTGGCGCTGGAAGGGTTGAACCACGACTAATGCGAACTGATTCTTCGCCTTCGTGAATTTCGATTTCAGCTATACCGGATTCTTCTAATAGTTCGATTAATTTTTTTACTTTTCTAATGTCCATACCAACTCTTCGCTTTAATTATTTCTTTAAATGTTGCTCTGCGCCTAGCAAAGCAAGTTCATAACCATACGCACCCAGACCACTAACTACAGCGATAGCGATATCTGAGAGGTAAGAATGTTTTCTAAATTCTTCCCGAGAAAATACATTTGATAGGTGTACTTCAATGAAAGGCAGCTGTGTTCCTAACATTGCATCACGTAATGCAATACTGGTATGTGTAAACGCACCGGGATTAATTAGAATAAAATCGACAGCTGATTTTTTGGCAGCATGTATTTGGTCAACCAATTCATGCTCGGCATTACTTTGAAATGTGGTTAATTCATGGCCTCGTTCTTTTGCTATTTCAACCAGACGTGCGTCAATTTCAGCAAGCGTCGTCGTGCCATAAACTTCTGGCTCACGCTCGCCTAATAGGTTCAGATTTGGACCATTTAAGACAAGAAACTTCAAAATATTCCCCTAACTTAAAGGCAATATTAAATAAAACCTTCAAATTTTATGTTTTTATAGTTTTTCAGCGATTTTCGACGCTGTTTTACGGATGTTAGCAGTATTTTAAAGAAAATACGAATACAGATTTTTACAATATTTTGACTAGAGTAGCGCCTGAATAACGGTTTCGGCTTCGGTTTTTTCTAAAGGACCGCGCCGAGTAAAGGAAATAACGCCGTTGCGGTCTATGATAACAGTATATGGCAAAGCTCCGATATCATTTCCTAATTTCTTTGCGATTTGAATCACCTCCTCCGAACCCACCAAAGAAGGGTAATTAACACTAAATTCTTCAATAAAATCACGAATTTCTTCCGCTTCTTGAAGTGCAATACCGATAAACTGTACATCCGTCGAATATTGCTCCTGTAATTCAACGAACGCTGGAATCTCTTCACGACAAGGCGTACACCAGGTCGCCCAAAAATTAATGGCTAGTACCTTTCCTTGCCATTCGGATAAATGTCGTTGCTCTCCATTCACATCGAATAGACTAAAATCTTCAGCCTTTGTCCCTATGACTTCTTGAGGTGCAATTGGGTTTTTAACTGAGATAACTTCTTTTGAATTATCTTTATTTAAAGATTGTTGTAATTGATAGCCTGCCACTGCTGAAAACAAGGCAAGAACAACGATAAGCAATAATAAGTGCCATTTTTTCATAATGATGTTGTCGATAATAAGGCTTGAGTTACATGTTCAACGAAAGGTCCCGCTTTTACAAAACCAACCAATCGATATGGTTTAATTTCTACAGCGTCTTTATTAAAAAATAAAATCGCAGGTGGACCAAATAAATCAAAGTGTTTTAAAAATGCTTTATCATCATCACTATTTTTTGTGACATCAACTTTTAGTAAGACAACTTGTTGTAATGTTTTTTGAACTACAGGATCAGAAAACGTATACGCCTCCATTTCATGACAGACAACGCACCAGTCTGCATAAAAATCAAGCATCACTGAATTCCCATCCGCTTTAGCCTGCTTCAATTCTCTATCCAGATCTGCAAGATTAGAAACCGTTTTAAATGAAAGTGCTTCTGCAGATGCGACACTACCCGGTTTATTAAACGGCTGTAAAACTGTTCCTGATCCATGCGTTGCAGCGACGACCAACATTATGCCATAGACCAACATCACAATTCCCAAACCCTTGAATATGCGTTGCCAAGCTGTAGAGATAGGTTCAAGACGATCTAATGCACCCATAAAGATTGCTGTGGTTACAAATAATGTTGCCCATAAAATTAAAACTATTGATGCTGGCAAAACTCTTTCCAGAAACCAGATTGCTACGCCTAACATAATAACGCCGAAAACATGTTTGATGTTTTCCATCCACATGCCTGCACGTGGCAATAACTCACCTGATGTCGCACCAACCATTAATAAAGGAACACCAAAACCAAGTCCCATCGCAAACAAGGCAAGACCTCCGAGCAAGGCATCACCGGTTTGACTAATATAAAGCAATGCTCCTGCTAAAGGCGGCGCTACACATGGCCCGACAATAATGGCCGACAAAACACCCATTATCGCAGCACCTTTTAAAGTGCCATGATGTTCCTTGTTATGGTTATTTGATAATTTACTTTGCCAGCTTGATGGCAAATGTAATTGATAAAAACCAAACATAGATAACGCCAGCAAAACGAACACACCACTAAAAAAACTTAACACCCAGACATTCTGCGATGCAGCTTGTAAGTTAAGATTAAAAAGCCCGGCTAATATACCCAGGACAGAATAAGTTAGAGCCATAGCAATGACATAACTTATTGAAAGCATCATCGCTCGTGCTCGTGTTATCTTTTCTCCTTCCCCGACAATAACCCCCGATAAAATAGGAATCATCGGAAAGACACATGGTGTTAACGCTAGTAAAAAACCGAAGCCGAAAAAAGAAAGAATATTAATTAATAAACTTTTGTTTTTTAATTTTTGTGTTATTGAGTCTTGTTCTGAAATTAATGGCTGTGGATTTAATACTGAATCATTGTCACTTAAAGCAAGAGATTCAAATGAAGCGGGAATAGAAACCGTTAACGTTTTTTTAATCGGCGGATAACATACTGAATCTTCCTTGCACCCCTGATATGCAACATTGAGTTCAAATTCTTTTAAAATTGCATCAGTAATCTGAAAAGGAATCGCTACATTATTTTGGCCATAATAAACTTCAACTTGGCCAAAAGCAGGGTCTTGTTTCGATTTTCCTTTCGGGAACGTATAACTTCCCAAGGTTAAGTTCGGGTTAGCTGCCTCGACCAGGAATTTATTTTTATAAAGATAATATCCAGGTTCAATCTCCCAATTGAGTATCAGTTGATTATTTGAATCAATATCTGCAATAACACGAAAGGCAATGTTCGGATCGAGAATTTCATCTGAAGCGGTTGAGTTTTGAAACGAAAAAATATCGTTTAATTTACGACCAATTTCACCTGCATTGACTGAAAGTGAAAACAATAAGGCAAATAGAAGTAAAACATTTCGCACGACATTCATCATTTAGTGGAATTTTTAGTAATCCAATCCAAGTATCCAGAAAGGCCTGTCTCTATAGGGACAGCTATAATTTCAGGAAGTTCGTAGGGATGTATTTTTCTGATTTTTTCTTCCAATGCATCATAGCATTCCAGTGTGCTTTTTATGACCAGCATATGTTCGTTTGCGCTATCTACCTTGCCCACCCAGCTAAAAAAGGATTGCACACCAGGAATAACATTGACACAGGCTGCCAATTTATCCGTAACCAAATCCTGCGCCATTTTCTTTGCTGAGATAGACCCTGGGCAGGTGGTAAGAACTAAAATATGTTTAACGTTATCACTCATAAATATATTGCACTTATTGTTAGAATGGTTTGAATACCCATGATATTAGGAAATGCGGTGTTCAGAATGTGTCCGTTTTTATTCAGGGCAAGGCACGACGATGCCGCATGGCCACTCCCTGCAAATAGGAGCAACGCCGCCATGGATAAAAACGGGCGCGTTATGATATTGTATTTCCTAGTATCATGGGTATCTATTAGTATTTTGCCCATACATCGATAATAATGCCACCTTGAAAATTCAAAAACGCTGTGAGGCCTAATCTTTGTTTAAAATACTATTCCTGCTTTTCCTGATAGTCCCGTTAATCGAAATTATTATTTTAATTGAAATCGGTAAAGTTGTTGGAGCCGGTTACACCATAGCGCTAGTAATAGGTACCGCTGCACTTGGTGCTGCGTTATTCCGTCAACAAGGCTTATCCA
Organism: Gammaproteobacteria bacterium; assembly: GCA_041601315.1. Classification (GTDB taxonomy): domain Bacteria; phylum Pseudomonadota; class Gammaproteobacteria; order Eutrophobiales; family Eutrophobiaceae; genus UBA7359. The sequence continues at coordinate 1,113 of JBFIIJ010000123.1, read as the reverse complement.
CTCTTGCTAAAGTACAAATGAGTATGGATCAGGGAGACTTGCCAGCGACCGAATTAGTCGAAGGTTTAATGTTATTAGTTGCAGGCGCATTGTTATTAACCCCCGGATTCTTTACCGATGTTTTTGGTTTTCTCGTCCTTATTCCTGTATTACGTAAAAAAATCGCGCAAAATCTTTTAACAAATTTTATTCAGTCTCATATTATTAAAACCCATCAATCTAGAGATGGTGGCCGGATTATAGAGGCTGAACATTGGGACTCTGAATCTAAATAAACTGTTTTGAATACTGAACAACGTTCAAACATAATCGAAAAACTTTCCGGCGTCATTAATGATGAACGCATGGTACGGTTAGAAGATGTGTTAGATCAGCGCACACGTTATCTGACCGTTGTACTAGATGATATTTACCTCCCGCAAAACGCCAGTGCTGTCATACGTACCAGCGAATGTATTGGCATTCAGGATATACATATTATTGAAGATCGAAATAAACATAAAACCAATCGTGATGTCGTGAAAGGTTCTTCAAAATGGATAGACCTTCACCGCCATGAAAGCGCGCGTATTGCATGTCTAGAAAATTTGAAACAACAAAATTACAAAATAGTAGCGATGACATTGAGTGAAGATAGTGTCCCGTTAGAAGATCTGCCCATTAATGAAAAACTGGCACTTTGTTTCGGCTGCGAAGACACCGGCTTACACAAAGAAACCGAAAACAACTCAGATTACAAAGTACAAATTCCCATCACCGGCTTTACTCAAAGCTACAACGTTTCCGTCAGCGCCGGCATTAGTCTTTATTACTTAATGAATAAAATAAAAAACGCAAACAAAAACTGGCAACTCTCGAAAGAAGAAAAAGAAAAACTACTGATAAAGTGGCTAAGCAGATCAACTCCAACCGGAAAGATACTGTTAGATAAATATAAAGAAGAGACTGAAGCTACTTAATGTCTGCTATCGGCTGCCATTTCAACTGGTCGATGCAACACATGCGTTAAAACGTTCTGCTGGTGTTTCAAATTCTAATGTCTGTCGTGGTCGTTCATTTAATTGACGTGCCACAGCATTAAGCTTCCTCTGAGAGTGTACAGACAAATCTGTT
>JBFIIJ010000122.1:0-6937 GCA_041601315.1 Gammaproteobacteria bacterium | reverse complement strand
TTTAGCATCAACATCATGCGGTTGATGATCAGAACAAACGGCAGAAATTGTTCCATCATTAATACCGGCAATTAATCCTGCGCGGTCGCGCTCACTACGTAAAGGTGGCTGTAAATGACAATCACTATTGTATTCAGCAATGTCCATTTCGGTTAGATGTAAATTACAAATGGCGACGTCTGCTGTTACTGGCAAACCTTGTTTTTGAGCCGCTTTAATTAAACTAACGCCCCGAGCAGAAGAGATTCTGCAAAAATGAAGTCGGACACCAGTCTGTTCAGCTAATAGTAACGCTCTGCTTATAGCTACAGTTTCTGCGCTTTCAGGTATCGCTGGTAATCCAAGTCGAGTACTAATAGCGCCTTCATGTGCTGTGCCATTATTTTTTAATGCACTATCTTCAGCGTATAAGAAAACTGTGAGATCACAACTGTGAGCATATTCAAAAGCGCGTCTTAATATTTCTGCGTTATCAATAGGGCTGAGTGCGTTGCTGACACCAATACAGCCCGCCTGTTTCAATATATACATTTCAGCGAGCTGTTCACTATTTAGTCCCTGAGTTAATGCGCCCAAAGGATAAATGTTAGTTCGACCGGTCTCGCGCGAACGTTGATATATAAACTCTACTACTGCGGTAGTATCAATAATAGGATTGGTATCAGGAGGACAACAAATAGAAGTGATGCCGCTACTGTTTGCAGCAAGACTTTCAGTTTGAAACGTACCTTTATGTTTAAAACCGGGTTCACGTAGTCTTGCGCAAAGGTCGACTAATCCAGGTAATACAATTTTATCTTTTGCATCAATCTGTATGTCGCTTTCAAATCCATCAGGTTTCTTTTTAATGCCAGCAATTTTTCCGTTAGCAATAAATAAATCCTGTTTGGCATCCAGCTTATTTGCTGGGTCGAAGAGGCGTCCGCCTTCAATACTGATACGCATTATTTAGACACTCCGATATCATCAGAGTGTCGACCCATGGTCATGGCCATCACTGCCATGCGAACAGCAATACCATGGCTAACTTGTTGCAGGATGACGGAATGTTCACCATCAGCAACACTGGAGTCAATTTCTACACCACGATTAATCGGACCAGGATGCATTACAATTGCATCGGGTTTGGCTTTAGCCAGACGTTCGCTGGTTAAACCATATCGCTGAAAATATTCCTGTTCGCTGGGTAATAATGCCCCGCGCATGCGTTCTTTTTGAAGTCTTAGCATCATGACTACATCAACACCTTCAAGCCCAGCGTCCATGTCGTGATAGACATGAACACCTAAATCTTCTACACCAGCAGGTATCAAAGTATGAGGCGCGACAATTCTGGTTTCCAGAACACCCAAGGTATTTAAAGCGTGAATTTCCGAGCGAGCAACTCGCGAGTGCAATATGTCGCCAACAATGGCGACTTTTAATTTTGAAAAATCCTGTTTGTGTCTGCGAATGGTAAACATATCCAGCATTGCCTGAGTTGGATGCGCATGGCTGCCATCTCCTGCATTAATCACGCTGATATGTGGCGCAACTTGTGTTGCAATATAATGCGCCGCGCCGCTATTAGCGTGGCGAACAATAAACATATCGCAATGCATAGCTTCCAGCGTATGTAAGGTATCACTAAGCGTTTCACCCTTACTGGTTGCTGATGTTGAAATATTCAGGTTAAGAATGTCAGCCGATAATCTTTTTGCGGCTAGTTCAAAAGTGGTGCGTGTTCGAGTGCTTGGTTCGAAAAATAAGTTGGCTATAGTCTTGCCACGTAGCAAAGGTACTTTTTTGACATGCCTCTCACCGACACTGGCGAAAGATTCAGCGTGATCAAGAATGCTAAGAAGTAGTGATTGGCTAAGACCTTCTGTAGAAAGAAAATGCTTTAGGTTGCCGTTGTTGTCGAGTTGAATTATGTTTCCAGTCATCCCGTAGTTTAGTTTCCAGTACCCGAGAAAGATAATGTCAGGGGCTCTGGGCCAAGGAGTTTAACATGCTCTCCCTCTTTCAGCGTAATGGTTTTTCCTATGATATCGGCTTGAATAGGTAATTCTCTTCCGCATCGGTCTATCATTACGACAAGTGTGATGCTGGCAGGCCGACCATAATCAAATATTTCATTCATCGCGGCGCGGATAGTCCTTCCGGTATAAAGCACATCATCAACCAGAATAATGTGACGATTATCTATATCAGAAGGTAAATTGCTCGGACTAACTTCGGGATGTAAACCTAATGTGCTGAAGTCATCACGATAGAATGCGATGTTCAACACGCCCAATGGATCCGCCAGTTTAAGTGACTCATGTAATCGTTTAGCTACCCAGGCACCACCACTTTTTATACCAATCATTAATGGATTGTCATATGTTTTGGCCTTGCAATGGGCTTGAGTGGCACCAGCCATCTCGTTTAGCAGTTGTTCAATGTTTATCTCTTCTGACATGGGGCGTTAGTTTTCCTTATTTGTCACTATTTGTCGATGACTCCGATTGATTATTCTCGCTCAACCATGTTTCAAGAATAAGACGAGCTGCTACAGCATCGAGTTCATAGGTAGATTTTAATTCGCGTCTGGCTTCATAAGAAGAAAGTTGTTCCTCGATCATTTCTACCGGGATATGGTAACGGCCTTCGAGTTGCCTTGAAAAACGTTCGGCAAAATCTGTCATTTCCTGTCGCGAGCCATCAAGTTGCAATGGTTTGCCGACGATGATGCGATCCGGGTTCCAATCTTTAATTAAGCGCGAAATACTTTCCCAATCAGGTTTGTCATTAATGGATTTAATTATTTCTAGTTCAGTTGCGGTTGCGGTAATAGTTTGACCAACGGCTGTGCCTATTCGTTTTTTCCCGCAATCAAAGCAGAGTAATGTTTTCACGCGTGACCAATATCAGATGATAATTTCTCGATATCCACGCCTATGTGATTTGCTGCTGATTGCCAGCATTGTTCTGATGAAGTGTTGAAGATAATTTCTGAATCAGACGGCCCGGTTAACCATGCATTATCCATCAATTCCTGTTCAAGCTGACCTGCGGTCCAACCGGCATAGCCCAGAGCGATTAGTGCTTTATCAGGTCCATCGCCTTCTGCGATAGCTTCGAGAATATCTTTTGATGTTGTGACACATAGTTCAGGTGAAACAATAATAGATGAATTCCATTCTTTGCAAGTCTGATGCAAAATAAAACCGTGGTCGGTATGTACAGGCCCACCTTGATAAACTTTTTTATTGTTTGCATCCGGGTTATTGGCTTGAATTTCCATTTGTACGAAAATTTCACCTAGACCGATATCTAGAGGTTTGTTTATAACAATACCCATCGCACCTTCTTCATTATGAACACAGATATAAGTAACAGTTTTTTCAAAGTTTGGATCTTTGAGATTCGGCATGGAAATTAAAAACTGATTTGTAAGATCTGTTTGTTTCATATTATTCAGTAATCGTCATTTATTGAACACGCTTATAGTGTTCAATTTCAGTCTCTCCAGGAAAATTAAGTTGTAGATCATTGTTATCAAGTTTAACAATTTTTGCGTTCACAATTTGCTTTTTAGTAGGTTGAATAGAGTCACTCATGATATCGGTAGCAGTAAGTTCGAAAGTAATGGTATCTGCTCCTTTAATTTCAAATGTTCCTGTTACAGTGGCAGGTATATTATCAATTATAATAACTTCTCCATTTTTTTTGAATTCTATGCTCCCGGCTACTTTTGTGTCCTGCCAAAGACCATGTATTGAAGTTTCTGAAGAACAAGAAACGAGAAAAATTATTGATGTTATTAATAACGATATATAAAGACGTGTAACTTTATTCAAACCATTTTTCACGTTATTCATGCGCTATAGTTTTTTCAGTGAATAAATAATCTTTGAGCTCTTTGTCAAATGAGGGATCTTTTCGGCGTATCCATTCAAGCACCATTGCCGCATGTTCTTTTTCTTCATCTCTATTATGAGCAAGGATTGCTTTTAATTCTTTATCTTTACATGCGTCAACTCTCTGGTTGTACCAATCAACCGCTTCGAGTTCTTCCATTAACGATGTGATAGCTCTATGCATATCTCGTGTTTGATTTGAGAGTTCATCTATGGGTTCGTGATAACCTTCATTTGCCATTCTTTACTCCTCGTAAAATGATGATGTTTGAAATCTGCTACCTTTAAGTATTAACAGGAATCCATGTTTACACAAGTGCAAGCGTATCAATTTTCAGATATTTACTTGAAGCCCTTGTTATTCAGGAATTGCCAGGTACGCATGATATGTAAAATATCAGTTTCATCTTTAATATGTTGTGGAAATGGCGAAAATGGCGCTGATAATCGAACGATGCGGATTGCAGCATCATCTAACATCTTTTCTCCGGATGATCGTCGTATTGTAATTTCATCTATAGTGCCATCACGTCTTAGAGCTACATCAAGCACCAAATTACCCGATAAGCCCTGCTTTCGCGCCTGTTCCGGATAATTTAGATTACCTACGCGTTCGACTTTTGCTCGCCATGCTTCCATGTATGCAGCGTAGTTATATTCTTTTGTACTGGCGGAAATAAATTTTCGTCTGGGACGTTCAGCTTTTGCTTCCATTTTGCGTCTTATTTCGGCGCTTAACGAAGCTATTTTGAAACTGTTGGTTAATAATTCTGTTGCTGAAGGAGTTATCGGTTTTTTAATCGTTTCTTTAACACGTTTTTTTTCTTTCTCTTGTGTGGTTACTCTTTTTTCTGTTTTTGTTTCCGTTGTTTCCGAAATCTTTTTTTCTTTACTTGGTGTTTCAATTTTTTCAACCATTGGTATAGAGCTTTCAGGTTCTTCAACGGTTAATGTTTCAACCAACTCTTTCTTTACAGGAGATGGTTCTTCTACAATGGCTTCTGTTGTTGCTGATTCAGGTGGCTGCGGTGGATCAGCTTCAACTGGTTGTGGCATTGTCAGTTCTGGTTTTGGATCCGGAAAAGGCGCAGGCATTGGTGCTGATGGATTTGCCGGTTCATCAACATTGCCGCCACCTTCTAGGCTTGCTTGCGCCAGCATTTTAGCGTCTACAGGTTCCGTGCTTTTTTGCTGGACTAAAACAATTTCCATTGAGTTAAAACGTGCACGCGAACGATCTTCCTGAGAGAAAGTAATGCCAAGAATAAGCAATGCATGACACAGTATGGCAAGACTTAAAGTCAAGCCAAACCGATCCAGTGGCGTAATGACAGGTTTAACAGCTTGTACGGTTGCCACGTCTAGATTTGTTTACCAATAAACATGTGTAAAATATATTTCACGAATTGTGTTGCTTGCGTTTTTCAAGTGCATCCATCAATTGTCCGGCGATGTCGATATTATACAGGCTATCCAATTCACGAATACAAGTTGGGCTAGTGACATTTATTTCGGTTAAATAATCGCCAATCACATCGATTCCAACAAACATTAAGCCCATATCGCGTAAGCGTGGACCGACTTGTTCGCATATCCATCTGTCACGATCACTTAGTTCTACACCCTGCCCTGATCCGCCTCTGGCCAGATTTCCACGTACTTCACCTTCAGCGGGTATTCTTGCCAATGCATAAGGTATTGGTACGCCATCAATTAATAAAATTCGTTTATCTCCGGCAGAAATTTCCGGGATGAACTGTTGTGCCATTACGAAACGTGAGCCGTAATTCGTCATCGTTTCAAGAATAACCATACAATTTAGATCTGAATCAGATACACGAAAGATGCTATGACCGCCCATTCCCTCCAGCGGTTTTAAAATTATGTTTTGATGATGCTTAATAAAATCGAGCAAGATATTGATGTCACGACTAACCAGACTAGGCGTAATGCAATTTGCAAAATGTGTAATGAAAAACTTTTCATTTACGTTTCTTAAAGCTGCCGGGCTGTTTACGACAAGTGTTCCGAGGCGCTCAGCATGTTCGAGTATGTAAGTCGCATAAATGTATTCAAGATCAAATGGTGGATCCTTACGCATCAATATAATATCCAGACTCGCAAGTTCTTCAGTTCGGCTATCTGATAAAGTAAACCATTGTTTGGGATTATCGTTTACTTTTACATTTTGCATTCTAGCCATTGGAATATCATTGTTAATATAAATATCCGGCATTTCCATATAGACAAGTTCCCAGCCACGTTTTTGTGCAGCCAGTAGCATGGCAAATGAACTGTCTTTCTTTATATTAATCCCACTGATGGGATCCATGAGTATTCCGAGTTTCATCTGGTTTTCTTTATATATAAATATTTCCCTGAATAATACCCAAAGTGTATGATAATAAATACCATATGCTTCAATAACACATTGTTTAACACATAAATATATTGTGAATATTTTAAAAATAGCAACTCGAAAAAGCCCGTTGGCCTTATGGCAGGCGGAACATGTAAAAAAACGATTATTAGAGATACATTCTGACTTATCCGTTGAATTAGTTAGCATGCAAACTGAAGGTGACCGATTTCTTGATGCACCATTAGTCGCAGTTGGTGGTAAGGGACTCTTCATTAAAGAGCTCGAACAGGCATTATTGGAAGGCCGAGCCGATATTGCTGTGCATTCGATGAAAGATGTGACGATTGACCTCCCGGATGAACTCGAATTACCCGTCATTATGCAGCGTGAAGACACAAGAGATGTGTTTATATCGAATACGTATAAAAAAATTGAAGATCTTCCCGCTAATGCAGTATTGGGTACATCAAGTCTGCGTCGTCAGTCACAAGTTAAAGCGCTACATCCTGAAATTGTATTAAAAGATCTGCGTGGGAATGTTGGTACGCGTTTAGGAAAACTGGATGCAGGAGAATATGATGCCATTATGCTGGCAGCGGCAGGAATTATACGATTGGGTTTAAGTGAACGAATAACGCAACTAATCCCTCCTTCCATTTTATTACCTGCTATTGGCCAAGGTGCCATTGGT